>CAIWRU010000051.1 GCA_903915155.1 uncultured Mucilaginibacter sp. | reverse complement strand
GGTTAATAGCCTGTCGCTTTTTTGTTTAGGGATGCTTGGATGATCTTTAACAAACATTAACAATAACGCACCTGTAACATAAGCAAATAAGCTTCATCTTAGCATAAACATTATCACCGAATGAAGCTTACCTTATCCTTTATCCTGTTGTTTATCAGTTTTAATGCGTTAGCGCAAATTAAAGTCAGCGGAAAAATAACCGATGAAAGCGGCAAGCCCGTACCTTTTGCCAGTATCTACATAAAAAATACCACAGCCGGTACATCCGCAAATAGCGAGGGAGAATATACTTTACAGTTAAAACCCGGCACTTACGAAATACAATACAAAGCCATTGGTTACCTGCAACAAAGCCGCAAACTGGAACTTACCGCCAGCAGCACAGTAAACGTTGTTTTAAAACAGACAACCTACCAGCTAAATGATGTAGTGATACGTGCAAATGGCGAAGACCCTGCCTATGCCATTATCCGCAAAGCCATAAGAAAGCGTAAAGCGCATTTGAACGAGGTTAAAGCCTATACCTGCCAGGTTTACATAAAAGGCCTGCAAAAGCTGTTGGCCGCACCGAAAAAATTTATGGGTTTTGATGTGGAGAAGGCTACGCGCGAAGCCGGGCTCGATTCTAATCGCCGGGGGATAATTTACTTGTCGGAATCAGAATCTAACTACAGTTTTGAGCAGCCCAACAAAGTGCACGAGGAAATGATATCCTCAAAAGTATCGGGCAGTAATAAGGCGTTCAGTTATAACCGGGCCTCGGATATTGATGTTAACTTTTATAAAAACATACAAGATTGGGAAGGCTTGAGTACGCGCCCTGTAATATCGCCTATAGCAGATAATGCTTTGTTCTACTACAATTATAAATGGATAGGCCTGACAGTTGAGGATGGCCGGACCATTGATAAGATACAGATCATCCCCAAACGCCAATATGATGCCTGCTTCAGCGGTTATATATACATTTTAGAGGATGACTGGCGCATTTACGGGCTGGACATCTACATCACCAAAAAACAAAACATAAATTTTGTTGATACCCTCAAGATCAGCGAACAGTTTTTCCCTGTGAACCCAAAAGTATGGATGCCCGCATCGGTTAAATTTGAATTTACCGGCGGGCTGTTCAGCTTTAAAATCGGCGGTTATTATTTTTCTACCTATAAAAATTACGACCTTGCCCCCACCTTCACCAAAAAGGAATTTAACGAAGTGCTGTGGATAACCAGCGATGTAAACAAAAAAGATTCGGCGTTTTGGGAAGCTGAACGCCCGGTACCGCTAACCGATGAAGAAAAAACCGATTACCGAAAAAAAGCAGTACTTGCCCAAAAGCGTGAATCCAAACCCTATCTTGATTCCCTGGATAAGGTGAATAACAAGTTCAGTCCCGGAGGTTTTTTATTAGGCGGCTACCATCACAGGGACAGGTATAAACATGAATACTATAATCTTGACCCTTTGGTAACTTCTATCGGCTTTAATACGGTACAGGGCGTTAAGATCAATTACGGGGCATCATACAGCAAGCAGGTTGATACGTTAAACAATCGTTACCTGGTTGTTGGCGCCAAAGCAGGGTACGGATTTTCGGACAAGAAATTTACCGGCAGTGCCTACACCAGTATTCCCTTGGGCTCTTACACGCTCGGATTAAATGCAGGCTCAGAGGTTGTCGATCTGAACAATACCCAACCCATTTCCGCGTTCATGAACTCGGTTTACAGTTTGTTTGAAAGGGAGAATTACGAAAAGCTATATCAAAAGCAATATGCCGCAATGTCTATCAATAAACGACTCATTGGCGGCTGGCAAGCCACCGCGGGCGCTGAATGGGCCGATAGAAAATGGCTACCCAACACATCTTCCTATAGCTTTTTTAATCCCGGCAATAAGACCTACACATCAAATAATCCTTTTACCCCAACACAGGATGATCCGTTATTCCCCGAAAATCAATCGTTCAAAGTATATTTCCGTACAACCTATGATTTTAGCAATAAATACGAAACCTACCCCGCCGGTAAACGCTACCTGCCATCGGCCTATCCAACTATCGGTTTAAGCTATGTAAAAGGGATAAACGGCGTATTAGGTTCTGATGTAGATTACGACCTGCTATCGGCTGATGTATCCAAATCAAACATTAGCCTGGGCGTATTCGGGCGTACATCATTTTATGTGGGTGCAGGTAAATTCTTAAATAACAATAGCCTCTACTACCCCGATTACAAGCAATTTTTAGGTAACCAGATATTGTTTGATAAAGGTGGCCTCAACAGTTTCCTTTTGCTCGATTATTATAACTTCAGTACGTATACTGAATATATTGAGGGCCATTTGGAGCATAATTTTTCAGGTTTTATCCTGAATAAGATACCGGTGATAAGGAAATTAAAATTGCAGGAAATTGTTGATGTAAACTATTTATCTACCCCCACTCTAAAAAATTATACCGAGTTCGGGTTTGGCCTGCAATATCTCAACTTCCACATTATGTACGGCACATCTATTAACAGCGGTAGTAATATAAAGTCGGCAATACGATTGGGGATCAGTTTTTAGTACCAGGCTTAGTTCGATATAATCTTTTGTTAACAAAAAATGTCCTGTAAGGACTACCTCTTTGTAGACAAGATAAAGAAAAGAATATTGCTCCATCAGGAGCTACCCAATTCGAAAAGGGTAGCCTCTGACGAGGCAAAAATTATCATTTTGCTTTTTTTCTACAAAGGGGTTGACCCTACGAGTCATTTTGTCTTTATGTCGAACTCACGAACTTTATTTTCCCTGCACAAAACGCAGCGTTTTCAGCCACGGCAGATCCCTTCCGCCTTTAACGCCTGTCACCTGTTTAAACACCAGGTAATATTTGTGCGCTTTCAGATCAGGCAACGTTTTTAATGCTATTTGCGCCGAAGCACTTTGTTTGCCTTTAAAAACGATCGTACCTTCACCTATTTGCTTGCCTTTATTACTATCCATCAGCACCGCAATTTTATAGCTTGCAGGTACACCTTTACCGAAACCGGCAATTTCAATACTGCCAATACCTGCCAGGCTCACCTTACCCACGCCAAAACTGCCTGTATCCGCAGGGAAAATAAGGTAATGATCTTTCAATGAATCTTTGCCAACAAATCCATAAATATCGTCCAGTTCAACCGCGTCCATCACATTGCTGCGCAATTGTACGGTTTTGGTTGCCGATAACGCCCTTATACCCGGGCCGCCGTTATCGGTATAATCAGCGCTTAATTCAAACAGGGTATTTGTCGGTTGTTTCGGATCAGCTTTTGGTAAAATACTTCCCGCTACAGGCAGCGATTTGGCCTTCTTAGCAGTATCAGCAAGCGTTAATATCCATTTAACTATCGAATTAGCGTCTTCTAATTTCAATGCCGGGTGTGCCGACATGGCTACCTCGCCCCAATGTCCGCTACCACCTTTAATAATTTTCAGCGGCAAAAACACCGTGGCGTCGGGGTTCTTAAAGTAGCGTTTGGCCACGTTCTTAAACGCGGGGCCTATTGATGTTGAATCGATCTTATGGCACGATTTACAATCCAGCGACAACATCAGATTTTTACCCAGTGTGGTTTCTGACACCATTTGGTCGCCCAAAACAGGCGGCGCAAACAGGCTAAAATCATATTTAGTGCTTACCACCACGTTACCCATGTTTACCTTATCACCATTGTCTGTAACGTTAACCTTATAAACAACCGGCTTGCCGGGGAAGTAGAATTGCTGGTTGCCCTGTAGCGTTATGTCAACTTTTGGCTGTTCATTACCGGCATATATGCTTACCACATCGCTTTTGGTCGATGCCTTGTTGCTATCATAAACCTGCACGCTTACATCATAATCACCCGGCTGGTTAATGGTGTATTGCAGCGATGGCGTGTTCGTTTCCTTTTTATTTGGCCCAATAGACCATACATAGGTCATAGCATCGTTTTCAGGGTCGCTGGCTTTTATCGTAGCATTAAGCACAAACGGCAGGTTCCCTGTTTTCTTATTCACCTTAAGGTTGCTAACTGCCGGCGGACGGTTCCCCGGCAAATAATCAAGCCTTGATAATGCCGCTTCGGGGTTACGGGTAAACCAACCGTTGCCATACTCCAGCACATAAATGCGGCCATCGGGGCCCATTTCCATATCTATCATACCGTTAAATTTGGTATGCTCCATAAAGGCTTCCATATGGTCGTAATCGCCGTTTGGTTTCAGGGTAACCGCTTTTATCCAGCCCCGAATAAAGTCATACATAAAAAACTTACCATCATAATATTCAGAGTAGCGTGTACTATCAGGGTAGCTATCGTAATTATAAGTTGGCCCTGCCATAGCCGTACGCCCACCTGATCCTAACTGTGGAAACTCCTTAGATACCCCGTAAGGGTACCATATAAAGGCAGGCTGTGCAGGTGGCAGATACATCAAGCCCGTATTATTTCGCGACTCATTCACCGGTTTTGCCGGGTCATAAGCCGGGCCGTCTGCATTTGTGGCGTAGTTGTGGCGATGATAAGCATAATTATTCGCCACAAACAATGGCCAGCCGAAGTTACCGGCTTGCCGGGCCTGGTTCACTTCATCATAACCCATTGGCCCACGGGTTTTGGGGCTATCCACTTGGGCATCTGGGCCAACCTCGCCCCAATACAGGTAGCCTGTCTTTTTATCAAACGATATACGGTAAGGGTTCCTGTCGCCCATAACATAAATTTCGGGGCGCGTTTTAGCTTCGCCCTGCGGGAACAGGTTGCCATCAGGGATGCTATAGGTACCATCGCTGTTAATTTTTATCCGCAATATTTTACCCCGCAGGTCATTGGTATTAGCTGCCGAACGGCGCGCATCATAAGGAAAATGCCCCGGCCTGTCATCCATCGGTCCAAAAGCGTGCGAAGGATATTTTTGACCGTTCTCATCAAACGGCGTCGAGTTATCACCTGTTGAAAGGAATAACTGGTCGTCATTACCAAAAGTTAATGAGCCAGCCGTATGGCAGCATATCTCCCTGTCGGTTTTTACATCCAGTATTATTTTTTCGGTTTTTGTATCGATGGTATCGTTCTTAAACTCAAACCGCGAAAGCCTGTCGACACTGGCCCCAACCGGCGAATAATAGATATATACATAATGGTTGCTATCAAAATCCGGGTCGGCAGTTATGCCCAGCAAACCTTCCTCGGTATTGGCTTTTGCCGAACGGTAGTACACATTTAAAAACCCTACTTGCTTTACTTTCCTGGTGGCATTATCAAATTTCAATATTTCGCCGCGGCGCTGCACTACCAAAATATCTAGATTAGGCAGTATAGTCATTTCAGTAGGTTCAAAAAACTCGCCCTGCGTTAATACCGTTTTTATAAACCTGTTTTCTTCAGGATTTGCAATCGATTGTTTTTTCTGGCAAGAAAAAAGCCCGGAAACAGTTAATATAAGTCCGCAGGCCAGCAGTATTAATGAATGATTATTCTTCACAGTATTATATTTGGTAATCGTTTTTAAAAATACACCATCTAAACCAATTATGAAAATAATCAGCCACTGTAACAGCATATTTATACGGCCTGTAAATTTTCCACCTGTGCTCCATAGGCTTTAGGTAGTACCATTCTGATAATAAAGTTCCCCAGCTTTAATTTCCGGCCCAACTTATACCCCCATAAAACCGGGATAATAAACCGTATTCGCCCTAATGAGAGTAACTGGTTTATTCTTTGCGACACTATAAGTATTTGTACCTGTTTTAATATTTGGTAACGGATGTAACCAAGGTGCTTCCGGTATTGTTTATACAGATCGATGGTAAAATCGCTAAAAACCGTATCATTTTTCAAATGCTGTTCATAAGCAATTGTCCAATCCTTATAATTCTGTGGCAGATCAGTCAATCCCATTCGTATGCCCACCCGGTAGAAGGTATCAAATATCTCAGCTTTTTCATAGTCAGTCAGTTTTCGCTGCAATACTTCAAACGAGGTGACGGAATAATATATCAGCATAAATAAAACATCCCGATAGGCCCAGTCCGGTATTTGGGCCTGCCGGTTTTGCTCAACGGTTTTATGTATAGCAGTTATCTGGTCGATGGCGCGGTTTGCATCATCCATCTCCGAAAAAATAATTTTGTTAGCGTAAACCACGGTCGAAAACAACCTGCCCAGCGGATCGGCAGGCAGCCGACCCGTAAAATACAGCCAGTCCACCGCCTTGTTCACCGCAAATTCCGCAGCAGCACCCGCAAAAATGAACAGCACCGTATCGGCACTGCCCCATATTTTACGCACTATTGAGTTTTTCTCTGTAAAGTATTTCATCTATCCGCTGCCTTTAATTTTGATGTTTTGGTAAATGCGTGTTCCAGTGTTACTACTAAAATGATGCCCAGCGTATACATCAGCATATCCGCCCAAGAAAAAGAGGTACCCATAATAATACGCGCCGCCTTTGAATTTTCAAGCCCCACAATTCTTATAAAATGAAAACATTGAGATACCTCCACTAAATACGCAAATGACAAAACTGCCAGCGCAGTATTGTTTACCGGTGCATTTATAAACGTTTTCACAAAGCAGTATATCAATATCACCACCAAAAAATCGCCGCCAAAAGGCCGGATAATGGCATCGTGAAAATATAGACCGATCACCAACTCGATCATTAATAACGCTACGGTAAATAGCAGATATTTTATATTAAATCCCATAGATTATCTCATCCATTTCTTTGATTTTCCTTATCATTCTATAGCAAGGCAATAATACTGTTAAGGCCACCACGCCAAATGAGCAATCTATCAGCCGCCAAAATATTGGGATGCCGCGTATCTCACCCGCTATAAACGCCAATGGGAATATAGCTATTGCCGCGATCATGCCAAATTCAATAACCCAGTTATTTTTAAGCGGATCTTTCAGCGGACCTATAAACAATACCGCCAGCATTATATGCGCAAAAGCCAGCCAGTCGGTTCCGTAACTTAAGTAAGGATAGGTTTGGTTGGTATATTTCACTGCGCTATAAACCGTGTTAAGCCACGTGTGCAACAGCCCATGAGTGCCTTGAGTTGACTGCACCAACACGTTTAATTCAGTCTCGATGGGGAAGGCGGTTATACCGCTAAGCGCCAATCCCGCTATCATTATCCATAAGCATATTTTTATGAGATGGGTTAGTTTTGTTTTGATGTTTGGTATCATGATGTTTAATTGTAAATTATATCTGTAATAAAGATTCCGTTTCAGCTGTTGAATAAGTGTCTTTTTTATTGTTTCTGACTTTGGTTAATACACCTTCGAGCATTGGCAGCGTGTTATTCAGGTTTTTAGTTTTTATCAGGAAATTCCAGATTGCTTCAAATTTTTTCCACCCGCCTGAATATAAAAAGTGTTTGAGTTTGTGCGTATGCGATTCATGTTTCATACTTGCTTTAAAAATGTTGTTCCAGGTATAAAACTCCTTATAAGCCCACCAATAACCATCTGTTAATTCTTTGGCTGTGAGATTTTTGGTTTCATAAACCACATTACGTGTGTCATACAAATCCCAGTTCCGGGTTAATATTCTCCCCTCGCTTTCCATTTCCTTAAACAACTGCGTGCCGGGGTAAGGAGTTAAAACATGATAAGTTGAAGTAGTTATAGCATTTTGTACACCCCAATCTACAGTGCGTTTAAATACGTCTTTATCATCGTTATCCAAACCAAATACAAAGCTTCCGTTTATCATAATGCCGAGTGAATGCAAACGGTTAACCGCTTTTGTATAATCTTTTAGAAGATTTTGTTTTTTATTACTTTGTTTCAGGTTTTCCGGGGAGAAAGTTTCGAATCCAACAAACAAGCTTCTCAGCCCCGCCTCTGCTGCTTTTTCAATAAGGTCACCACGCAATATTGAATCTACAGTTGCGGCACCCTGAAATACACGATTCATGCCCCGCATCCCATCAAAAAGTGAAGTGGCAAAACGGGTATTACCCAATAAATGGTCATCCAGAAAATATAAATGCCTGCCCGGTAAGCGGTCAATTTCGGCCAAAGCATCGTCAACTTCCTGCGTATAAAATGTACGCCCTCCTTCAAAAAATGCATCCTTATAACAAAAGGTGCAATGATGGGGGCAGCCACGTGTTACCACGATGGAGTTGGGTACAAGGTATAAATGCCTTTTAATAAGATCGCGACGGATCGGTGGTATTTTTTCCAAGGTGCGAATGGTGGAATTATAAACTTTCTGTGGCCTACCTTCCCTAAAATCCTTTAAAAATTGGGGAAAGGTATCTTCACCTGGGCCAATAAAAATTGTGTCGGCATGCAATGCGGCCTCAAATGGCAACGAAGTAACATGCAACCCACCAAGTATTACATACGATCCTCTCGCACGATAATGGTCGGCTAACTGATAAGCACGGTAAGCATTGGTAATATATACTTGTATTATTACCAGAAGCGGACTATCATTAATATTCAATTGCTCAACGTGCTGATCCTGCAAATCGATCTCATCGTCGGGTGATAAATACGCAGCCAGGGTAGCTAATCCGAGTGGCGGGAAAAGTGAATACTTTATCGGCCGCCAAAATGGGCTCTCCGCTTCTGTTAATGCAGGCAGGATCATTTTTACTTTCATGATATTGCTGATTTTAATTCCTGTCCCAATTTATCTTCCTCGAGAAATACATAAGCACAGCTATAATAATGAACAGCGCGATACTACCCACCATTAGCGCGAAATCTTCCAGTTGAATGATAACGAAAATAAACACGTAGAATATCGACAGGATACCAGCAAATAAAGCCGCCGCCCTTTTGTTTTTTAGCAACGATGCTATGAATGTGGTAACCAGCGCTACAGTTGCTACTGAGGCTACTAAATAAGCGTAAGTAAAGCCTATTTGCTCGGAAAACGACAACAACAATATGTAATAAATTATCATGGCTGCGCCGATAAGTATATAGTTAAATGAGTGTACTTTTTGCTTGCGTATCAGTTCGGTGAGGAACAGAGAGATAAAAGTTAGCAGAACAATAAGTATAGCATATTTGCTGGTGCGCGTTGTTTTTTGGTATTCATCAACCGGCAGGCGCAGTTTTACACCAAATATGGCATCCTGTTGCCTGCTTACATTATTTAATAACGAGTCGACACCCGACCATTGCTGCGGGAACACGCCGTTGTAATATAACATCCGCCAGTGTGCCTTGAACCCCTTATCGTCGATCTTGCGGCTATCGGGAAGGAAACGGCCATCAAAACTCGGGCTTGGCCAGTCGCCGTTCACTTCCACATCGGTCGTTTTCCCCAATTGTAAAAAGCTCAGTTCATCAGTTCCGGTAAGGTCGAGCGAATAACTGAATGGCAGGTTGTCTATATTTTCGTTTTTTAAATTCAGGTTCACCTGCAAGCCATCGGCAAATAAAGCCTGGTTATTAAAAGCCGGTGTTGCTGTCGCGATGATATTTCCGGCTTTCACAACGGGATTGGTTTTTAGTCCTTTCAGGTCGGATATGCCGAATGTTAACTTCGCCTTATCAAGCATTAACTGGTCGGGCGTAAGACCTAATGCTGCCAGGTTGGCTTTTGTAAAGTTACCGGCTACCTTTACTGTCGTTTTGTATACAACAGCATCAAATATACCCCTATGGATAATGTCAGAGTGTTCATCGGCCTTAATAGTAAGCGCGTCGGGCGATACATATAAATTCTGTACGCCTTGTTTATTAGTAATCTTGCCATCCTTGTCTACCTCGTTAACGCGCACATTGTAAGGTATCACCAGCACAGGGCCTTTTATCACCTGGCTTCCGGCAAAGTTGTAGGATATTTCCTTTACTACTTCATCCTGCCGACCCGCACGTTCTGCTATAAGGCTATCGATCATGGATGACGGGATAAGCAATACCAATACCAACATGCCAATAAAAACTAATTTAACGGTAACCGACTCCTTGAGCCAGCCCATAAACCCTGCGGGTTTTTCTTCTTCGTTCATTTTATTTATTATTAAAAGTACTTTGCATTTCAAAGTGATTATTCAAAAAAAATATCACCCTTTTTGTTGTTTAATTAACTTTTCAAGCGCTTCCAAATGCTTTTTAAAGGCGGTTATGCCTTTGGCCGATGCCCGGTAACTGGTATTAGGCTTGCGGCCCAAAAACGATTTGGTCATAATAATATATTCCTCCTTTTCCAAAGCCTTTAAATGCGATGCCAGGTTGCCATCGGTTACCGCAAGCAGCTCCTTTAGCGAGTTAAAATCATAACTCTCATTAGCAACCAGCACGCTCATTATTTGCAGGCGTATGCGGTTCTCAAAAGCTTTATCAAAATCAGTCAGCGCTATTTTCACGGTCGTATTTAAAGTACATAATGCTGCCATATAAAATGTGCATCACCCCAAAACCCAATGCCCAAAACAACAGGCCGAAACCCGGCAGCAGCATGGCCAGCAAACCTAAAATAATTTCGGTAATACCCAGCCATTTTACATCGCCATAAGTGTACTGGCTTGCTGCGGTTAGCGCCAGGCCATAAAATATAAGACAGGCAGGCGCAACAATATGATAATATCCATTCGACAGCAAGATCAAAATAAAAGCACCGCCTGCCAACAACGGTAATATGCCGTTTTTCAATAAAGCACGGCTACTCTGGTTCCATACGGTTTGACCGTTTCGGGCGGCTTTACGTGCGGTTAGCCAAATGCCGGTACCGATTGATAAAATAAGCACAGCTGACGCAATGAAAAATAAAATCTCAATGTAGTTGTATTTATACGCGGAACCATAAAATAGCCCAACCGAACTATTGCGATCAACTTCAACATTGGAATATCTGGTTATCGCAAACGGTGGTAAAATATTATATGTCAATCCCGCCCCCACCAAAGCATACACCCCGGCCAGTATACCCGACAAACCACTGAGCGAAATAAACTTGGTCGACCGCTCCATTATTTTTTTGATGGAGTTGATCTCGTCGTATAGGTCTTTATCTTCCATTATAAAGTACTTTGAATTACAAAGTAAACGAATAGATTTTGTATTTGCAATAGTATTATCTATATGGATGTATTTTATTTATTTCGATATTTATAAAACGCCAAATATGCTATCGAAAAGCTGATTATATTATTGCTTATTACAGCAATTTGCTGACGCTGAAAGAATACAAAGCCCTATTACAAGCGGTTTTGATTTTATCCGCCCATGTAAAGTAGACAGGTTTAAATGGCCGGAAATGAATGGAGATATGCTATTGGCATAATGCCATATATCATAAAGTGTTGCTCATCTCCCAAATCTTCAAACTCCGTAGCGTTGCAGCTCCATCAGCAAATACCGACATGCCCGTTGCATCAGTATCCGGGTATATCATGGTTGAGATAACCTTTTCACCTCCATTGCCAATTACTTCAAGCGACGACTTATCAAGCAGCACTTGTATCCGTACCACTCCGTTAACCGGTTTCATTGGTGCCGATAATACGAGGTTATCAGCCGGCTTGTTTTCTTTTTCGGCACCAGAGCAATCGATATATAGTTCCTGTTTTCCTGCATCATAACCTACTACCACTTTTTTTATCACCTTACCGTTGGCGTCTTTCTTTTCAACAATGTTAAAGCCTGCATTTTTCGAATCGTTTAGCTTAAATTCGGCATCTATCCAGTTTGCATTGCTTTTGAAACTACCGCTTTTGGTTAGGGAGATGGCTTTGTTATCAACTTGCACATCTTTTTCTGAAAGCAAGTATTTACCTGCCACTTTTGGCAAACGGTTGCTGATTATGGTTGATGGCGGTTGTAAAAGCCGGATACCATCAGCCGTGGTTTTGAACGACAGATCTCTTGGGATAGCCATCTGCCCCTTCCACGGAAAGGTTTCGGACCGACCGTTTTGTAACCACCCTAACCATATTTTCCTGTTGCCCGGTGCATTGCGCCAAGCTATTGCCGCGTAAAAGGCATCGCCATAATCAACGGTAAGTATTTTATCACCAGGATTATCATTTTTGAAGGTGGTACCGTCAAAATCTCCAACAAAATATTGAATTAAAGGCCCATGTCCGCCGCCCGAGGAAACAAACAACACCCATTTTATCTTAGCAGCATTATTATCAACTACCAGTGGCAACATTGAAGGGCATTCCCAGCCATTAGCGGTGAAACCGGCGGGGCCAAAGTCGCTCAGTTTTGTCCACTCCTTCAGGTTCTTTGAGCCATATATCCATACCATGTGCTCGTTAACCATCGAAACCGTCATTATCCATTGTTTGGTTGGTTCGTACCAAAACACATTCGGGTCGCGGAAGTCACTTTTATCCAGATCGATGACCGGGTTGTTTGCATATTGTTTAAACGTTAGCCCACCATCGTTACTATAAGCCACAAACTGCGATTCCTTGTGCTGCTTTGGCATATCAGCCGTATAAATAGCAACCAGGGGCGCTTTGCCATGTATGCCAAATCCGCTGCTGTTGTTTTTATCCAAAACCGCGCAACCCGAAAATATGGATACGATGGTATCTTTTGTAACCTTCTCGGGTATTGCTAAAGGTAAATTATGCCAATGCACAAGGTCCTTACTTGTTGCATGCCCCCAGCTCATATGCCCCCATTTATTTTCAAAAGGATTATGCTGATAATACAGTTGAAATTCACCATTTAAAAATATCAGTCCGTTAGGGTCGTTCGTCCAGTTAGTTGGCGGCGAAAAATGATATACCGGCCTCCATTGTGGGGTTGGCGTTGTAGTTTGGGCAAATGAATTTAATACCATTGCCATAAACACCCCGGTAAGAATTTTAACTTTCTTCATTTTTTAATTAGTTTAAACTATTAATATTTTTAATTTAAGGCATTAACGATTTTATAATCTATCATTTCACCAAGTACTATGGCTGTTATAAAAAAATCTAAGGACGCAGTATATCATAATTCACCAACCTAAATTAGTAAATAGAAATAGATAGTAAAACTGGCTTGAAATGAGCGGTAGTGACATAAAAAAAACTGCTTAAATCAAATGATTTAAGCGGTTTAAAAGGATTTTTAATACCTTTTTTGCGGAATGGACGGGACATGAACCTATGCCTTATACGCCTCATTTTCAATATTTTAGTAGTCTGCAAATTAAAAACTCCCGATTAACTCCCGTTTAATTTGCAACGTTTTGACTTTAAATGATATAATTTAAAGATAGGAATTAATACGGTCTGATACAATTTTTATGTCACTTAATCTTCAAGTAAAAACTTTTATAGTATAAATTTACAGATGAATTGTATAAAAGCTAAATGTCGTTAAATGCTTTACAAGAACGCTTAAGTCTATATAAATCCCTGTTTAACGGCAGAGAAGATGTATTTGCGTTAAGATGGGAAAAGAATAATAAAAGCAGCTATATGCCAGCATATAGCTTTGACCCCCATCGTTACAGATTACATCAGGTTAAAGGTGGTACTTTTCAGAATTTTCCTGATAAAACCTATCTGCCTTTAACAGACGAACAAATGATTAAACATCTCAAAGGCGAGCAGGTTATTGGTCTTTACCCACTATTGAAGGATAATACTTCGTGGTTTATTGCTGCTGATTTTGATGAAGAAGACTGGGTAAATGAATGCAGGATGTTTATCAAAGTTTGTGAAGAACATGATATACCTGCTTATTTAGAACGTTCACGTTCGGGGAAGGGCGGTCATGTCTGGATTTTTTTTGAGGAACCATACGAAGCATTCAGAAGCCGTAAGATCATACTGTCTTTACTTCAAAAAGTGGGCATTATTTCAGTATTCGATAAAAATTCAAGCTTCGACCGACTTTTTCCAAACCAGGATTATTTATCAAAGAAAGGTTTTGGAAACTTGATTGCGTTACCATTAAACAAATTAAGCTTAAACAATGGTAATAGTTGTTTTATAAACCCGGATACGTTACAGCCATTTGACGACCAATGGGCATTTTTGAAAACAGTAACCAGGATAACAACAAGTCAACTTAATCATATCTATAATGAACAGAGCGGACAAGATGAGCCTTCAACCGGCTTATTTCAAAAAGCACCGACCGTTCCCGGTAAATTAGCCATTATATTAAATAGCCAAATTCAAATTAGTCGTACAGGCTTGCCTGCCGCACTTATCGCCTTTTTAAAGGATGAATTGAATTTTGCCAATAACGAATACCAGGTAAAAAAGAATATCAATAAAAACACATTTGGTATAAAACGCTACTTTAAACTACTGAGCGAAACATCAGAATCAATTATAATTCCCCGCGGTTTTATTGGTAGGTTATTGCGATTTTGCAAAGAGCAGCAAATTGATTATGCTCTTGAGGATAATCGGAAAAAGGTCGGACAAGTTACTTTTAAAGGCCATATACAATTATGGGAACACCAATTGTCAGCACAGGAAGCTGCCGACAAAAAGGATTTTGGCATTATTGTAGCACCTCCTGGAACAGGAAAAACAGTTGTCAGTTTGGCCATCATCAAAGATAAACAGCAACCGGCTCTCATTTTAGTTCACCGCAAACAGTTGGCAGATCAGTGGGTAGAACGCATTGAATCCTTTTTAGGTATACCCAAAAAAGACATTGGCCGAATTGGTCAGGGGAAAAGCAAGCCCGGCAAACACATTACTGTTGCCATGATACAAAGCATGGAAAAAGCAATCCAATCAACAGAACAATCGGAATTGTGCAATTCTTTTGGCACAATAATAATTGATGAATGCCACCATGTTCCAGCGGACACTTATCAGCAGGTTATATCTAAGTTGAACAGCTATTATATGTATGGGTTGACAGCTACACCATTTAGAAAGTATAATGATGGCAAGTTAATCTTTATCCATTTGGGAGAGATTATCCATGAGGTTAAATCGCCGGAGGTACAAAATCAAAAAGGTACACAGATTATTATAAGAGATACCGATTTGTTTGTTCCATTTAATACTAAAACAGACCAATTCGAAACACTTTTTAAGATTTTAATCCACGACTCTACAAGAAACCAACTCATTTTAAAGGATGTGGTTTCACAGCTAAATATAGGTAAGAAAGCCGTTATCATAACGGAGCGAAAAGAGCATATCATTTCTTTACAGCAATATCTTAAACAGAATTATGATACAATCGCTTTAAGTGGCGAAGATTCTGAACTAAATAAAAAATCGAAATGGGCTGCAATCAAAAAAGGTGATTTTCAAGTACTCATTACAACCGGTCAGTATTTCGGTGAAGGAACAGATGTTCAAAATATAGAATGTTTGTTTTTAGTTTATCCGTTTGCTTTTGAGGGTAAACTTATCCAATATATCGGCAGGGTGCAACGGTCAGAAATTTCACCAATAATTTATGATTATCGGGATCATAAAATCGGCTATTTGGAAAGGCTGTTTCAAAAAAGGAATTTGTATTACAAAAAACTTGATAAAAGTGGTTTGACTACACCAATTGATGAAAGCGAAATTGTGACCGGTCAAATAAATGAACGGATTGAAGTACCAATCGAACAACTTGAATTTAGATTTGGTGCAATTGCTTTTAAGTATGTTATCGTTGAGTTTAACAACAAAGAAATTGAATTTGAAATAGAAAATTTGGACGTAAGACCAGAATTCACTGTACTTAAGCCATATTTTATCCGGTTTTTAAAAAGCACTACAGTAAGTGTTAATATCCGGGCAACATTTCAACATAATAGGCTGGTGTTTAAATCGGCCGTCTCCACTGACATTGATAAAATAAACCGTGAGGTTATAGAAAGTGTAAAATTCCGGTTTTTGAGTAAAGAGATTATCAAAGGTATCCCCACTGGTGAAGAAAACCTATTGGATGCGCAACAAATGCAAGGTGGCAAGGAGCAATTGATTTACTCAACGGAAGAAGATTTACTTGAAAATATATTGGCTCTTAAACAATATAAGCATCACCGCCACCTTCGTTATCTTTCACAAAAACATGAACGAACAATACTTAAACTCCGTTTTGTATTGGAGCCATTTTCGTTTGTGTTTTTACTCTCGGGTAATAATCAATACCACTTGGTATGGGAAACTTTAGATACTGAAGAAGCCACTTATATATGGCATATTGAAAAGACCGCTCATGAACTCGAAAGAAAAATACGTGAAATAGATAAATTACTTGGACTAATTAGGATAAATGGGCGGCAGGAATATCTTGAAAAAAATCCTGAAAACTTTAGCCGCATTGTACATGATTATTCTGAAGATCAAAAGGGGCTTATAATTTGGAAAGACCTTTTGGAAGAAAAATTGTTCTAAATTAATATTGTGGGCAGGTATGTTATAGTTCATGCGAAAATAGCTCGCTTACCTACTACGATGTTTTTTCTTTTTGGCATGACCCACTTCACTTTTGTAGATCATTTCTCTTCTGTTAATAAAAATCGTTCTTTATTATAGTTTAAGCACACGCCTTTATTATAGTTTTAACACAGACTTTAAAGAGTTTTAATACCGTTTGATCATTGATTGATTAACCAATGATAGGTAATTATATGTAATTGCATATAATTTCTTTGTTTTGATTGATTTTATATGCAATTACATATAATTATGTCTATATT
>CAIWRU010000050.1 GCA_903915155.1 uncultured Mucilaginibacter sp. | reverse complement strand
TGACCATACTCAAATGGGTTTTTACAAAAACAATGCCTGCTACTTTTACACTAATAAGCATATTATAAGCTTACTAAAAGAAGGATGCGGTATCAGGAGCATGGCCAGGTTATTGCATATTTCAGCAGTTACAGTGATAAATAGAATTAGAAAGATAGCTGATGCTATTGTAAAACCAATAATAACTATTGGCAGAACCTATGAGGTTGATGAATTAAGAACCTATGTAAAAAATAAAAGCCGGGAATGTTGGGTCATTTATGCGCTGGATAAGCAAACCGGCCAAGTGGCAGATCTGAAAGTAGGAAAACGAACAAAATTAAACCTTCAGCAGGTTACAGATACTTTACTGCTGTCAAATTGCAAACAAGTATATACAGATAGATTGAATATATATCGACAGTTGATACCGGAAACCATACATAAAATTACGCGTTATGGGACAAACAAGATCGAACGTAAAAATCTTAGCCTGCGTACCCACTTAAAACGGCTAAACCGAAAAACAATATGTTTTTCAAAAAGCATAAAACTATTGGAAGCTTGTCTTAAGATATATTTTTGGCATGTTGATTACCACACATGGATAGGTTAAAAAAAGCACCTTTAAACTATCTATTGTTCAAAGTTATAATTCCCAATTTGCTAGATAAAGTAATGATAATTTTATCATTATTAACCGAATTATACCTATTTTTATTGACAGCCTGATTGACAGTAGAAACAAAAACCCCTTGCAAGTTCCTGACTTACAAGGGTAATCTGATGGTTAAATGTAGCCCGTAGGGGAGGTCTAATATCAGGTCTGCATTAAAACAATAAATGTTCTTCAATTCTTTATCACCAATCCGAAATTATTTGAATGGAGAAAAAGTTTTTTATTGTTTTTAACCCAATTATGCTATTTTTGATTGACACGCAGGTTGACACCTGAAAACAAAAATCGCCTTTAAATACTTGATTTAAAGGCGATTGATTAGATAGTTGGTGGAGCCGGAGGGAACGATAATTGTTGAATTTATCGCTGTTAATCAGCTCTTTATGTTTTTATAGTCTTTGAAAGGTCACCGAATAGGTCACCACCAAAATAAACCAAATAATGCTGTTGCTTATTGATAACAAATATAGCGAATAACATTTTTATTTGTGCAATAATTTTCTGTTTGCATTCCCTTATCTGTTGTGAATTTATCATGAGTTCAGTTGAATAAATGGCACATTGAATTTCAATGATGCACGTGATTAAACGATAACTGCCTTTATTCTATTACAAGATATCATAAAAACAGGGTTTATTCTATTACAAAAAAATCGTAAATTTGCCCTTATTCTGTTACATTAAATGCAGTTTTGTAATATGGCTTTTAAAAGAAGTATAGAAGATTATCTTAATCGCTGGAAATTAAGCACTGCGCGTAAGCCGCTTATCATAAGAGGCGCGCGCCAGGTTGGCAAAACCACATTGATACGTGATTTTGCCGAAACGTATGCACATGCTATTGTGCTCAACCTGGAGAAACCAGCCGACCGCCGTTATTTTGATGACTTTGATGATGTTCAAACAATTTTTGAAGCTTTATTTTTAGCACATAGTATTCCTTCATCG
>CAIWRU010000049.1 GCA_903915155.1 uncultured Mucilaginibacter sp. | reverse complement strand
GTGCCGAAACCGACCTTGACCTTGGCCACTACGAGCGTTTTTTGAATACGCCAACCTCAAAAGCCAATAACATTACCACCGGCCGCATCTATCAAAACGTAATAAATAAAGAACGCGAAGGCGCCTTTTTAGGCAAAACCGTTCAGGTAGTTCCGCATATTACCGATGAAATAAAACGTAATATCCGCATATTGGGCGAAAGTGGCCAGTATGATATTGTAATAACCGAATTAGGCGGTACTGTAGGCGATATTGAATCGCTCCCTTATATTGAGGCAGTGAGGCAGTTCAGGTGGGAAGTTGGCAGCGGCAATTCGCTGGTTATCCATTTAACGCTTATCCCCTTTTTGGCTGCCGCTGGCGAGTTAAAAACCAAACCAACACAACACTCGGTAAAAATGCTGCTGGAATACGGTATACAGCCCGACATATTGGTTTGCCGCACCGAGCATCACCTTAATATGGACATCCGCAAAAAAATCGCGCTGTTCTGTAATGTGAACATCAACGCGGTTATTGAGTCGATAGATGCATCAACCATATATGATGTGCCTTTGCTGATGCTGAAAGAGCAGTTGGATAAAACGGTATTGACCAAACTACGCTTATCGCACAAAAGTGAGCCTAACCTTGACAGCTGGAAAGAATTTTTAGGCCGGTTAAAAAATCCTACATCCGAAGTAAAAATAGGATTGGTAGGCAAATATGTGGAGCTGCCCGATGCTTATAAGTCAATTGTTGAATCATTTATCCATGCCGGCTCGAAAAACGAGTGCAAGGTAAAAGTTGACTATATCCATTCGGAACAATTAACCCCCGAAAACGCTGTTGAGCGTTTAAAAGGGCTGCATGGCGTTTTGGTTGCCCCCGGTTTCGGCGCACGTGGTTTTGAAGGCAAAATTGAAGCTATACGTTACGTACGCGAAAATAATATTCCGTTTTTTGGCATCTGTTTAGGTATGCAATGCGCGGTAGTTGAGTATGGCCGTAATGTTTTGGGCTTGAAAGATGCCAGCAGCACCGAAATGAACCCTGACACCCCTCACCCGGTGATTAGCATGATGGAAGAGCAAAAAAAGGTAATAAACAAAGGCGGCACCATGCGTTTAGGCGCTTACCCTTGCGACCTGAAGAAAGGCAGTAAGGCTTTCAATATATACGGCAAGCAACACATTAGCGAGCGCCACAGGCACCGTTATGAGTTCAACAACGACTATTTAAAAGATTATGAATCAGCAGGTTTAATCCCTTCGGGCATTAACCCCGAGAATGATTTGGTTGAGGTAGTTGAACTTAAAAACCACCCGTTTTTTGTGGGTTCGCAATTTCACCCGGAATTAAAATCAACAGTTGCTAATCCGCATCCACTTTTTATTAACTTTGTCGCCGCTTCGCTGGCTTATGCCCGCAAGAATTAAGTTAATTGTACGATAGATAAATAATGGACAGAAATACGTTTACAGGATTATTCCTGATTTTGGTGATAATGGTTGCTTCATACTTTTTGTTGCAGCCATCAAAACAACAAATGAAACAGGAACAGGCTAAAGTTCATGCCGATTCTGTTAGAAAAGGTTTAATAAAAACACCGGGCGCAATTGCCGCCGCTAAAAAAGCCGATACTGCAAAAATAGCAGCCGCTACCCCAACTGTTGATACTGCTAAGTTAAAAGGTTTTGAAGGCGCCACTGTTGGCACCGAAACATTTGTAACGCTTGAAAACAACGATGTGCGCATAAAACTAAGCACACATGGCGGCGGGGTATCTTTGGTTGAGTTGAAGAATTACAAAACTTTTTATAAAAAACCGCTTATTTTATTTGATGGCCCGCAGAACCACTTTAACCTGAGTTTTGTTGCCGATAACAAAAATTACAATACCAACGGCCTGTACTTTAAACCCAGCGCTCCGCAACTTACCGTGGCCGGTAAGGATTCGGGCTCGGTTACTATGCGTTTAAGCTACAGTGCAACACAGTATATTGATTACGTGTACACGCTTGATGGCAGCGGGTTTAAATTAGGCTTTACGGTAAAACCTACCGGGCTTGAAAGTGTAATGCCTAACACAAAATCCCTTAATATCGACTGGGAAACCAACCCGCTTAACCAGGAAAAAGATATTGACCAGGAGCGCCGTTATTCAAGCGTTTACTATAAAACCACTGATGGTACCGTTGACGACCTGAGTACTACCAAAGATGACAGCTTAACTATTGCTGCTGATAAAAAAACACAATGGGTATCATTTAAAGCGCATTTCTTTTCAAACACACTGCTATCGGCCAATGGCTTTAGCAAAACCAATGTTGGTGAAACTTTAGATACCGCTAACCACGACGTTGTTAAGGAAATGAAGGCCACCATGACACTGGCTGCCAATGCTGATGGAACTTTCCCGATGAACTATTATTTCGAGCCGAATGATTTCCACATATTAAAAGCTGAAGGCTATGATCTGGAGAAACAAATTGACTTGGGTTGGGGACCATTAAAATATGTTAACCAGTACGCTTCAAGGCCGCTGTTTGATTTCCTGACCAAATTCTTCAGCAACTACGGGCTTATAATATTGCTATTAACATTGGTACTTAAACTGGTTTTATCACCGCTTACTTACAAGTCGTACCTATCAATGGCTAAGATGCGCGTATTGAAGCCGGAGATGGACGAAATTAAAGCCAAGGTTGGTGAAGATAATCCTACTCTGCTGCAACAGGAATACCTGAAGCTATATAAAAAGGCAGGCGTAAATCCATTAGGCGGATGTTTACCATTACTGGTACAAATGCCTATTGTTATCGCTTTCTTCCGCTTTTTCCCAAGCTTATTTGAACTGCGCGGACAAAGCTTTTTGTGGATGCATGACTTGTCGACTTACGACTCAGTAATCACCTTTAGCCACATACCTGTTTTGGGTGACCACATCAGCTTGATGTGTTTATTAATGACCATATCGACCCTGATATACACTTACTTCAACAACCAGATATCGGGCGCTACCGGCCAAATGAAATACATTGGTTATATAACCCCGCTGATCTTCCTGGCAACGTTGAATAGCTATCCATCAGGCCTTAACTATTATTACTTTTTGGCGAACATGCTAACCTTCCTGCAACAATACCTTATCAGGTTTATGGTTGATGACAAGAAGATACATGCCCAGATACAGGAAAACAAAAAGAAACCCGACGAACCCAAAAAGAAAAAATCAGCCTTCCAGGAACGCATGGATGATATGATGAAGCAGAAACAGATACAAGCGAAGAAGAAGTAGTTTTTTCAGTAGTCGGAAAGTCCGGAAGACAGAAAGTCTGAAAGATTATAGATATAAACAAAAAGCAACCCGTTAGTTAAACTAACGGGTTGCTTTGCTTTTGCGCTTTCGGTCTTGCGGACTCTCCCAACTTTTCAACATTATCACTAAATATATTAGCAAATATTTTCTACATTTACATCCATGTATGCAATTGTAGATATTGAGACCACTGGGGGGCATGCCAGCGCTAATGGCATAACTGAGATTGCGATTTGCATACATAATGGTAAAAAGGTTATCGAGCGTTATGAAACACTCGTTAATCCACAACGCGACATACCTATTTATATACGCGCCCTAACAGGCATCAGCAATGAAATGGTGAGTACCGCCCCGCTTTTTGAAGATGTTGCAGCCGATATTTACCATTTGCTGAATGGCAAAATATTCGTAGCGCACAACGTTAATTTCGACCATTCATTTGTAAAGTACCATTTGGCAGCCGCGGGCTATGACTTACAGTGTAATAAGTTATGTACTGTCAGGCTTGGTCGCAAAATAATGCCGGGGCTGCCATCGTATAGTTTGGGTAAGTTGTGCCATCACTTAGGTATTGAGAATAACAGTCGCCATAGGGCGATGGGTGATGCTGAGGCGACCTCAAAATTATTCTCACTACTATTGCAGAATGACAAGGGCAACCACATCACCCAGGCATTAAAACAGCGTTCAAAAGAGCAAGTACTACCCCCTAACCTGCCCAAAACCGATATCTATAAATTGCCGATGATGCCCGGTGTGTATTACTTTCACGATAATAAGGGAAAGGTGATCTACGTAGGTAAGGCAAAAAATATAAGGAAACGGGTTTGCAGCCATTTCAGCGGTAACAACAGCGGGCTGCAAAGGCAGGGCTTTTTGAAAGAAATTCACAATATTACCTTCCAGGAGTGTGGAAATGAACTCATTGCCTTTGTATTGGAAGCTGTAGAGATCAAACGACTGTGGCCAAAATACAATCGTTCATTAAAACGCTTTGAGCAGAAATATGCGCTTTACGATTATATCGACCAACGGGGTTATGTGAGGCTGGCGGTTGATAAGAACCATAAATTCCAGGCACCGATATATACTTGCAACACGTTATTTGAAGGCTATAGCCTGTTAAATAAACTGATAGATACTTTCGAGCTTTGCCCTAAACTGTGCTTCATCCAAAAAAATAGTTCCGAATGTAATGGTGTGCACAAAGCCGGCTGCGCCTGTACCGGAATTATGGAACCTGATGAATACAATCAAAAGGTTAACCTGGCCATTGAATCGCTAAACGAGGCGCTGCCCACCTTCGCCATCCGCGATGAGGGCCGCAGCAGCGATGAGCACAGTTGTATTTTGATTGAAAAGGGCCGCTTTTATGGTATGGGCTACATCTCGCATTACTTTAATGTGGATGATGTGGCGCAACTTAAACAATATCTTACCCAGTACCCGGGGAATGATTACATCCGCAATATGGTGAATGGCTATGCGAATAAGTTTCCGGAGCGGAAAGTGGTGTTTGCCTAATCACATCTGTCATTTCGACGAGGTACGAGGAGAAACTATTTCTTGAGCGCAGCGAAAAATCTTATACGTCATAAAAGCGTAATTGCATGTCTTAGAAGATTAGCGTTCAAATGACAATCGACCTTTCATTCAAGTTATTATTTTTTCAAAAAAGTTAATTATCCTAACAGAATGGCTCGGTTATTGGTTGATTTAGACAACATTCACCAATAAAAACATTTGTTATGAACAGCATTAATCAAAACCAGCCCGAAGACAACTTTAAAAACCTTGAAGGTGTAGAAGCAGTAAAGAAAATAAGAGAGCTGGCTGATAAAGCCACCTGCTTTTTTTGCAGCAATATTAAAACAGGTCTTCCATTCTCAACCCGGCCAATGGCAGTGCAAACTGTTGATGAAGAGGGAACCTTGTGGTTCCTGAGTGCTAATGATAGCGGCCTGAACAGCGAACTTGCAAAAGATTCCTTTGTGCAGCTATTGTTTCAACGGTCGGCACATTCCGATTTTTTGAATATTTATGGTATAGCATCTGTGAGCCAGGATAAAGAAAAAATAAAAGAGGTATGGGAGCCTATTATGAAAACGTGGTTCACCGAAGGCGAGGATGATCCGCGCATATCAGTAATTAAAATTGAACCTACCGAAGGTTATTATTGGGATAACAAACACGGCAACGCTGTAGCTTTTATTAAAATGGCCGTAGGGGCAGTAATAGGTAAAACGTTGGATGATTCCATTGAAGGTAAATTGGAGCCGGTGGCGGACGAGAAATAAAGTCTTTTGTCATTTCGACGAGGTACGAGGAGAAATCTTATACACCAAGCGTGGCGTAAATGCATGTCGTAGAAGATTTCTCCCTACGGTCGAAATGACAAGCTTTTTATATCACCCCAGCTTTCTCCAACTCCACTTCCATTTCCTGCTGAAGTTTTAGAGCTTCAGCCCGGGCGGCATCAGCAAAATCTTCGCCGTTGCTGGCATAGATGATGGAGCGCGAGGCATTTACTATAAGTCCGCAATCTTTGGTCATGCCGTATTTGCATACTTCCTGTAGGTTGCCACCCTGTGCGCCTACGCCGGGTACCAGTAAAAAGTTATCAGGGGCGTATTTGCGGATGTTGGTAAACTCGGTGCTTTTGGTGGCGCCTACCACGTACATAATACGGTCGGCACCGGCCCAGGTGTTGGCTTTTTGTATTACGGTTTCGTATAATAACCCATTACCGGTTTCGAGGTATTGAAAATCTTTGCTTCCAACTGATGAAGTTAGTGCCAGTATAATAACCCATTTGCCTTCAAAGGCTAAAAACGGCATAACGCTATCGTTGCCCATGTAGGGCGCAACGGTTATGGCGTCAAAGCTCATGCCCCCGGCATCCTTATCAAAAAAAGCTTTGGCATACATGCCCGATGTATTGCCTATATCGCCACGCTTGGCGTCAATAATATTTAGTGTTTCGGCGGGCAAATAATTTTCGGTAGCGATGAGGCTTTGCAAGCCCTTTACGCCATGCCGCTCGTAAAATGCGGCGTTGGGTTTGTAGCTTATGCATAGGTCCCTGGTTGCGTCGATTATGCGCTTGTTAAACTCAAATATGGGGTCGGAATATTGTTTTAAAAATGCGGGGATCTTCTCAATATCAGTATCAAGCCCCACGCATAAAAATGATCTTTTTTGTTTTATCTGGTCTATCAGTTGCTGGCGCGAAATCATGCAGGGATATTATTTTGGTTCAAAAAAACTAAAAAATAATTTAACAGTCATACTAATGGCGATATTTATTTAAATAATTGGAAATACAAAATAATTTAACTACAATTGCAGCGTTTATCCATTGAATTTTTCTTGCACTAAAGAAACAATTTAAAAATCCACGTTAGTTATTAGTAGTACATGGTTTTAGATGTTGCATAAGAAAGTTTGCAGATAAATTTCTCTCAAATAAATGCTCCGGTTGCGGTCAGAAAAATATATAATTAAAGCCGATCACAAAATCACACGGAATATTTATTGTTGAAAAAACACATAAACAATAAAAATCTTTTTTGAACTATAATCCATCTCATGTCTGATATTGAATTGAACGACAAACTCGTTTCGGAGTTGAGCGAAATTGCAAAAAGTTTAGGTATTGCCGAAGCTGACGAGCTTAGAAAAGCCCAGTTGATCACCGCGATAGTTGAACAGCAAAACCTGATTGAGGCCGCCCGGGCCCAGCAAAATGCTGTAGCAAACAATTATGCACCCATTGGTGCAACCCCTGAAGCAAATGCCGATAGCGGCGAAAAAACCCGCAAACGCATACGTACTATAAAAACCACAAGCAAGGAACCTCGTGTAGAGGTGCCTTTAGATGATACCAACCTGTTTGATGCACCCGATGACGAAACATCTGCTGACGAACAGGAAGAAAACGCAGAATCATTTACTGCACCGGTTAGCCAGGATGACGAATCACCTGTAACTAAAACCGAAGAATTTACCCCGGCAGAACGCCCTGCAAAATTTGACCGCCGTGCCAACCAGGGCAATGGAAATGGTGTAGCCCAGCAAAAAAACCAGGAGCCCGCCATTAACCTTGATTTTGATAATGTTATTGTAAATGAAGGTGTATTGGAAATTATGCCTGACGGCTATGGTTTCCTGCGCTCATCTGATTATAATTACCTTACTTCGCCCGATGATATTTATGTATCGCAATCGCAGATAAAATTGTTCGGCTTAAAAACCGGCGATACTGTTCGCGGCAGCATAAGGCCACCAAAAGAAGGTGAAAAATATTTTCCGCTGGTACGTGTTGAAGCTATCAACGGCCGTATACCGGCTGAAGTGCGCGACCGTGTACCTTTCGACCACTTAACACCGCTTTTCCCTTCGGAAAAACTGAGCTTTTTTACCGACGCGGGCAATTATTCAACCCGTATAATGGACCTGTTCTCGCCTATCGGTAAGGGACAGCGTGGCCTGATAGTTGCGCAGCCAAAAACAGGTAAAACCATGTTATTAAAGGATGTTGCTAACGCGATAGCCAAAAACCATCCTGAGGTTTACCTGATCATATTACTGATTGACGAACGCCCCGAGGAGGTTACCGATATGGCACGTAGCGTACGCGCTGAAGTTGTTTCATCAACATTTGATGAACCGGCTGAACGCCACGTAAAAATTGCCAATATTGTATTGGAAAAAGCTAAACGCATGGTTGAATGCGGCCATGATGTGGTTATCTTGTTGGATTCTATCACCCGCCTTGCACGTGCTTATAATACTGTTGCTCCTGCATCGGGTAAAATATTATCAGGTGGTGTTGATGCTAACGCGTTGCATAAACCTAAACGCTTTTTTGGCGCCGCCCGTAACATTGAAGACGGCGGTTCATTAACCATAATAGCCACTGCATTAACCGAAACAGGTTCGAAAATGGACGAGGTTATTTTTGAAGAATTTAAAGGTACAGGTAATATGGAATTACAGTTGGATCGTAAATTATCTAACAAACGCATATTCCCTGCTATTGATATTACAGCTTCAAGCACCCGCCGTGATGACCTGTTGCTTGACCGCGACACCTTACAGCGCATTTGGATACTACGTAACCATTTGGCTGATATGAACTCGCAGGAATCAATGGAGTTTTTGCAGGCACAAATAAAAGGAACAAAAACCAACGAAGAATTCCTCATATCTATGAATTCATAATATTTTTGTATTTACGGTGTTATACTTTAATAGTAATTTAACGTATAACTCCGTAATACTTTAAATTATGTTGATACCTTCATACCGAAAATGAAGAAACGCGTTAAAAAGCACCTTCCGAATACCATTACATGTGCCAACCTGTTCAGTGGCTGTGTGGGGATAGTATTTGCCTTCCAGGGTGACCTGACTTACGCCGCCTATGCCATTTTTCTTTCGGCCATTTTTGATTTTTTCGACGGACTTGCTTCGCGTGTATTGCAATCCTATTCAGTTATAGGTAAGGACCTTGATTCGCTGGCTGATTTGGTGAGTTTTGGATTTTTGCCTGCTGCCATAGCCTATGAACTGTTTTTACAAAGCCCGCAAATACCCAATGTAAGCGCCTATTTAAATTTCATCCCCTTTGCGATGGTTATATTTTCGGCATTGAGGCTTGCAAAATTTAATGTGGATACCCGCCAGGCCGAAAACTTTATAGGCTTACCTACCCCTGCTAACGCGATACTGATAGCTTCGCTGCCTTTTATAATTGAACAGCATAAACCATTTACGGCTTATATTTTAAACCCCTATGTTTTAAGCTGCCTGGTGGTGATCATGTGCGCGTTATTGGTTGCGGAATTACCTTTAATGTCGTTAAAATTCAAGAACCGCGATTTCCAGGAAAATATTTACCGCTATTTACTGCTGTTATTTTCGGCAATATTGATACTATTTTTTAAATTCGCGGCAGTTCCGGTGGTTATACTCATATACATCACCTTATCAATAATTCAATTCAAAATAGCACATGACGAAGTTCCAGGCTGAAATAGACGTAATGCCCAAAAAAGAAATTCTTGATCCGCAGGGCAAAGCAGTAACCGGAAGTATGAAAAACCTTGGTTTTGCCGAAATACACAACGTACGTATAGGCAAACATATTTCGCTTGAGATAGAGGCTGACAGCGCCGAAAAAGCCCATGACAAGGTTGAGCAGGCCTGTAAAAGCTTATTAGCTAACCTGATTATGGAAAGCTATAGCTTTACTTTAAAACAGGTTTAAACCCCGTTTTCCTTCTCGGTTTTTATTTGCTTTAATGCCACCAGGTTGGCACTGATAAGGCTTTTTACCTGGTTATATTTTGCCATAAGGTCGGGCCCATTAGCCGTGCCATCCTTACATGCCGATTCGATTTGTTGTATAATCGACTGGCTATTAAGCATCCCAAAAAAACCAAGATTGGCTTTTATTTTATGTGCTGCTAATGCTGCTTCGGCCCAATTGCTAACACTAAGCGCACTGCTCAATTCCTGCAATATATCGGGCGACTGGTCGATAAACATAGTTATGGATTCAACAATAAATTCATTGCTGCCATCAGCTATTTCATATAAGAAAGTAAGATCAAGATCGGTATTAAAGTCTGGCATAAAAGGTTGTCGTTCCCAAAATTATAATTTTTTTACAATTAAGCTATCTTGTAACTCATTTTTCAGCTCTAAAAGTGATTTTTTATACTTTGTATGTACAAAATGGGGGGCTATCTCGCTTAAAGGTTCAAGTGTAAACCTGCGTTTGTGCAATTCAGGATGCGGAATTTGCAGGCCTGGCTCGTTAACCACGGCATCACCATAAAATAAAATATCAATATCAATAGTGCGCGAACCCCACTTTTCTTCACGCCTGCGGCCCAAACTAATTTCAATATCCAATATTTTTTCAAGAACAGTTTGCGGTGGAATGTTTGTATGTACAAGTATTACCTGGTTAAGGTAGTCGGGGGCATCTGTTTTTCCCCACGATTGCGTTTCATAAACCGATGATGCTTTTACAAGCGGGGCTATCTCATTTTCAATATTTTGAATGGCCTTTTGCAAAAAAAGTTGCCTGTTGCCAAGGTTGCTGCCCAATAGTAAATAAACATCATTCATGTTGTAACAAATATTATAGACACGGCTCTTAATATTATACGGTATTGAATTGCTAAGTTTGCATAAATACTTATATTTATAACATTTAATGAAACAATTTTTCAAATTTGTCCTCGCCACTATTGTTGGCTTGATTTTAACTACAATAGTCATCGTTGTCATAGGTATCGCTATTGTGGCATCAGCCAGTAGCGATAAAAGTGTTGATGTTTCGCCAAATTCAGTTTTACGTATAGCATTTACCACCACTATCCCCGAACGCACGCCTAATAATCCGCTTGCGGGGCTTAGCTTTTTAGGGTTGGACGGCGATAAATCCATCGGCCTTAATGATATACTTGCCAACATAAAAAAGGCTAAAACCGACGATAATATTAAAGGTATTTTTCTGGATGAAAGTTATATCGAATCGCAGGAAGCCACTACCGAGGAGATCCGTAACGCCCTTATCGACTTTAAAACATCGGGCAAATTTGTAATAGCATATTCCGAGGTTTATACACAGGGCTTCTACTACCTGGCTTCGGTGGCCGATAAAGTTTACATAAACCCCAAAGGCATATTTGAATTTAAAGGCTTTAGCTCGCAGATCACCTTTTTAAAGGGCGCGCTTGATAAACTGGGCATTGAAGCTCAGATAATTAAGGTAGGCACCTATAAAAGCGCCGTTGAGCCACTTGTATTAACCAAAATGAGCGATGCCAACCGTATGCAGGTTACCTCGTACTTAGGTTCGCTATACGATCACTTTTTAACCAATATTGGCAAAAGTCGTGGCATTAATAAAGACTCGTTGTTTAATTATGCTAACAACATGAACGTACAATCGCCTGAAGATGCTTTAAAATTGAAATTGGTTGATGGCCTGAAATATAAAGATGAAATATTGGACGAGCTTAAAGCCCGTACCGGCACCGATAAGAAAAAGGACCTGGCACATGTGGAGATTGCTGATTACACCAAAAGCGATGATGACAATAGCGACGACGATAACAAAAGCAGTTCGGGCAACAAGATAGCAGTTATATATGCATCGGGCGAAATTAACGGCGGCGAGGGTGATGATAATAGTATTGGCTCTGAAAGAGTGTCAAGAGCATTACGCAAAGTCCGGTTGGATAATAAAGTTAAAGCAGTTGTTTTGCGCGTAAATTCACCCGGCGGTAGTTCGTTGGCATCGGACGTAATATGGCGCGAGGTGATGCTGACCAAAAAAGTGAAACCTATTATAGTTTCCATGGGCGATGTGGCCGCATCGGGTGGTTATTACATATCATGCGCTGCTGATTCGATTATTGCCGAACCAAATACCATTACGGGTTCTATAGGTATATTCGCCATTTTGCCTAACCTGCAAAAACTATTTAACGATAAACTGGGCGTAACCTTCGATGGCGTTACTACCGGTAAATATGCCGATTTAGGCGACATCAGTCGCCCCTTAAGTCCAGATGAGCGCGAGATACTGCAAAACCAGGTTAATCGTGGTTATGATGAATTTACCAAAGCGGTAGCCACCGGGCGGGGTAAAACACAGGCCTACATTAACAGCATTGGCCAGGGCCGTGTGTGGACAGGCCAACAGGCGGTAAAAATTGGCTTGGTTGATCGCCTTGGAAATATTAATGATGCGATATGGAGTGCGGCAAAAAAAGCCAAACTGAAGGATTATAAGCTGGTAAGCTATCCTGAACAAAAAAGCATATTAGATAAATTTGGTTCGGACCTTAATGTGCAGATGAAAACCCGCGCTATAAAATCGGAACTGGGCGAAAACTACATTTATTACCAGCAGATAAAGAACATGACCAAAATGATGCGTACGCCGCAGATGAGGTTACCTTATGAATTGGTAATAAAATAGCCTCCGATAAAAATATTTGAAAAGCCACTCTTTACAGGTGGCTTTTTTTATTTTTACCGCATCAATAACCATGGAAAATAAACCCATATCCCGCACGCTTCGCTTATTATCACAGTTAATGGAACTGCATGAGGTTAATCCCTTTAAAATAAAATCGATAGCTAATGCGGCTTTTAAGGTTGACAAGTTGCCCTACCCTGTTGCGGGCAAGAGCTTTGAGGAATTGGAGAAAATTGATGGTATTGGTAAAAGCCTCGCTACCAAAATAATTGAGCTGCTACAAACCGGCACAATGGTAGAACTGGAAGAATTGCTTGCTGCCACGCCGGAAGGTGTGGTGGAGATGATGGGCATAAAAGGTATCGGCCCAAAAAAGGTTGCTATAATTTGGCACGACCTGGGTATTGAAACCATTGGCGAATTATATTACGCATGTAACGAGAACCGCCTTATTGAAGCAAAAGGCTTCGGGTTAAAGACGCAGGAAGAAATAAGTAAGGCCATTGAATTCAGGATGGCCAGTAATGGTAAATTCCTTTACTCGCAGGTATTGCCGGAAGCTAATGCATTGCTGGATGAATTAAAAACCACGTTTGCCGGGGCATTGGTAGAATTTGCGGGCGATTTTAGGCGGACATGCGAAACTATAAGTGAATTGGTGATAGTATTAGGTGCGCGGGATCAGCAACTGGCAACTAATACGCTATCGCATTCGAATGTGCTGAGCAATATTGTTGTTACCGGCGACCATATTAATGGCGAACTAAGTAATGGCCTGTTGGTTGATATTGTATGCGTGGAGAAACGGTATTTTTATAAAGAGCTATTTATGCAAACCGGTAATGATGAGCATATAGAAGCTGTTTTAAAACGTATAATCGATACTGTTGATCAGCCCGAAAACGAGGAGTTAATTTATACAAAAGCGGGGCTTGCTTTTATAAAACCTGAATTACGCGAAGGGGATGCTTATATTGAAAAGGCAGCAAATAACGCGTTGCCACAGCTCATCAGTTATCATGACCTCAAAGGCACATTGCACAATCACAGCACCTGGAGCGACGGTGTAAACACCGTTGAAGAAATGGCGCTGTACTGCCGCGATGTACTAAAACTGGAATACCTGGGTATGTGCGACCACAGCAAAAGCGCCTTTTACGCAAAAGGATTAAGCATTGAACGCGTTTTGCAGCAGCAGGAAGAAATTGACCACCTTAATAAAAAGCTGGATGGCTTCCATATATTTAAGGGGATAGAATCGGATATATTGAATGATGGTTCGCTGGATTACCCGGACGAGATTTTGAAGAAGTTTGACTTTATTGTGGCTTCGGTACATTCGAACTTAAAAATGGACGAGGAAAAAGCAACCGCCCGTATAATTAAAGCGGTTGAAAATCCATACACCACCATATTGGGCCACCCTACGGGCAGGCTGTTGCTTAGCCGTAAAGGATACCCAATCGACCATAAAAAAGTTATAGATGCCTGTGCGGCAAATAATGTGGTTATTGAAATAAATGCCAACCCTTTACGCCTCGACCTTGACTGGCGCTGGCACCAGTACGCACTTGAAAAAGGCGTTTGGCTATCCATAAATCCTGATGCACACCGTACCGAGGGCCTCGATATGCATTACGGTACATTGGTTGCCCGTAAGGGCGGGTTATTTAAAGAAAGATGCCTTAATGCATTATCCCTTGCGGAAATAAAGCAGGCTTTCGCTAACAAAAAATCACACTGATGGTGAGGTTAAAACCATTACCTTTGCAGTAATTTCCACCTAACAAACAATTCGACATGATAAGTGCACGGTGCAATCAAATATTTGAACAGGCTATTTTGGATTATCACCAGTATAATGATATAAATAAAGCCATTGAAAATCCCTTTACTTCAAACAGCCGGGATAATTTATTGTACACCAAATGCTGGATTGACACCGCTCAGTGGCATATGGAAGACGAGATACGTAACCCCGATATTGCCCCTACGGAGGCTTTAGTATGGAAACGCCGTATAGACAAATCGAACCAGGAACGTACCGATATTGTGGAGGACATTGATGCTTATTTTTACGAAAAGTATATAAACGTTACTCCCGCTAAAACAGCACGGTTAAATACCGAAAGCCCGGCATGGGCTATCGACAGGCTATCAATACTGGCGCTGAAAGTGTACCACATGCAGGAGGAAACCACCCGCACCGATGTGGGCGAATATCATTTATTGCAATGCAGCGAAAAACTATCCATACTATTACAACAGCAAGCTGATCTTTCGCTGGCTATTGATGAGTTGCTTGAAGATATTGAGAAGGGCGATAAATACATGCGCGTTTACCGCCAGATGAAAATGTACAACGACCCGAACCTGAACCCGGTTTTGTATAACAACAAAAAATAATGCCGGGCAAAAAGCACATACTGGTTATGCGTTTTTCGTCGATGGGCGATGTAGCCATGACAGTGCCGGTTGTGAAAGCCCTGTTAGTGCAGAACCCTGAACTGCAAATTACCTATGTTTCGCGACCGCAGTTTGCCGGTTTTTTTGCCAATATTCCACAGTTAAATTTCCTCAATGCCGACCTTGATAATGATTACAAGGGCTTTACAGGCATTGCCAAACTATACAGGCAGCTAAAAAAACAAGAAAAGTACAATGCTGTAGCCGATCTGCACGACAGCCTGCGCACAAAAATTTTGCGAAGATTGTTTAGCCTGTCGGGTGTGCCTTATGCTTTTATAGACAAAGGGCGGATGGAAAAGAAATTACTAACCCGTTTCCCCAACAAAGTATTAAAACCTTTAAAACGCACTGTTGAACGTTATGCCGATGTGTTCCGCGGATTGGGATATAAGATTGAACTGGATTATAAATTATTAAAACAACCCAAACCTTTAACCACAGATATTATTGCCATTACGGGTGACAAAACGCAGCCTTGGGTGGGTGTTAGTCCGTTTGCGAAACATGAGGGCAAGACCTATCCGCCTGAAAAAATGGAGGAGGTGATCAATAAATTAAGCAGGCAGCATATAAAAGTTTTCCTGTTCGCGGGTTCACCGGTTGAAAAAGGAATTTGCGACAGTTGGGCATCGGTCTACGAAAATGTTATTTCGGTAGTGCGGCTTTTAAGCATGGAACAGGAGTTGGTGCTCATTAACAACCTGGATGTGATGTTAAGCATGGACTCGGCAGGGATGCACCTGGCATCGCTTGAGGGGACACCCGTGGTATCCATTTGGGGAGCGACTCATCATTATGCTGGGTTCCTGGGTTACGGGCAGTCGGAAGACAATATTGTGGCCGATAATATTGAGTGCCGGCCATGCTCGGTATACGGCGACAGGCCATGTTTCAGGAAAGACTACGCTTGTATGCACAGGATCCAAACAAAACTGGTAGTTGATCGCTTAAGTAAGTTCACGTCATTAATATGAAGAAGCTATTACTCATTCGCCACGCAAAAGCCACACACGAAGGTGGCTATATTGATTTTGAAAGGCCGCTAAAAAAATCTGGGATTCAAGATGCCACCACAATGGCACAGCGTTTACATGCCGAAAATATCATCCCGAAACTGATCATATCAAGCCCGGCGTTGCGTACTATTGCTACTGCTGATATATTTTCCCAACATCTGTCGGTGGCGGCACCCGTTACCAATGCGCATATATATGATGCCAGCGAACTTACGCTGCTGCATATTATAGATCAGTTTCCGGATGAGCAGGAATTTATAGCCCTTGTTGGGCATAACCCCGGTATCGCTGAAATGCTTTATTACTTCACTGGTAAGGCGAAAGATGTAAAACCCGGGGCCGTGGCGCTTGTAGGTTTTGAGATTGAAGAATGGAAAGAAGTGAGCATGAACAGCGGAGAATTGCTTTACTTTGATGAGCCATAGCGGGTAAATAGTCTTAAGTCGCAAGTCTTGAGTGGATTTTTTTTAACTTTGAACTTACTACTTTGGACTTAAGACTTAATCGGCACGATGCTAATTTATTGTATAAGTTTTGCCGGGTAGTGAGCGGATATAGCCTTGCATTTCCATATTCAGCAGGTTCATGGCGAGCAGGCTCATGGGCATGTTTATTTTTATCGACAGGTCGTCAATAGCCAGGGGTTGTTTATTTTCGCGGATAAGTTCAAATATCTGGCGTTCGTCTGCCGACAGGTCTATTGGTAAAGCCAATTGCTGGGTAATGGGCATTCCTTCTTCTTTTTCCCATCCTAAGCTATAGGCAAGATCGGCGGCGTTGGTGAGCAGGGCTGCTTTATTATGTCGTACCAAAAAATTGCACCCTTCAGAAAATTCATCACCCACCCTGCCTGGGAAGGTAAATACATCGCGATTATAGGAATTGGCTATTTCTGCGGTTATTAACGCGCCGCCTTTTAGGCTGGCTTCAATAACTACAGTTGCATCGGCCATACCGGCGACTATGCGGTTACGTTCGGGGAAGTGTCCCCTATCGGGCATTGCGCCTGATGGATATTCGCTTAATAAACCGCCGTTCTCGAGCATCTTTTCAGCGGTTGATCTGTTTTGACCGGGATACAGCATATCCAACCCGTGGCCTAATACACCAATGGTTGGCATATCTAATTTTACACACTCCTTGTGGGCGCAAACATCAATACCCAGCGCCAGGCCACTCACTATTAAAACATTATAAGGCTGTAATTCTTCAATCAATTGCCTGCATAACTGCCTGCCATATTCGGTAGCGTTGCGCGTGCCAACAATACTTATTACCCGGCGGGCATTCATATCCATATTGCCCTTGCTATATAATAATATGGGCGAATCATTCAGATTTTTTAAACGTTTGGGATAGGCTGCATCGGTGTAAAAAACAACATCGATATTGTTTTTCTCTATAAATTTTAACTCCTCTTCGGCTTTGCGTAAGGCTTCACCCAGCTTTAACTGTTCCACCCTGTTTTGTGATATCCCCGGTATATCCAACAGCTTTGATTGAGGCACGGTAAACACCCTTTCGGCACTGCCAAAGTACGATACCATTAATTTGGCTATTGAGGGGCCTACATTTTTTACATACGTTAAAGCTACCTGGTGAAGTGTTGACATAGATGCCCTAAATTAGAAAAAACAGTTGCATACACCGAACAAAAAATAAATATTTATAAAAAACTACAAAAATAGTTTGCAAACTATAAAAATAGTTTTACCTTTATTGAACTATAAAAATAGTTTGTTATGCAGATCAAAGAATTAACCAAAGCCGAAGAGCAGATAATGCAAATATTATGGCAGCTGAATGAAGCCATTGTAAAGGATATATTGGATAAGATACCTGAACCGAAGCCGGCGTACAATACGGTATCGACAGTGGTGCGCGTGTTGGAGGGTAAGGGTTTTATAGACCATAAGGCTTACGGCAATTCGCACGTTTACTTCCCCACCATCAGCGAAGCAGATTACAAAAAATTCACCTTTGATAAAATGATGAAGAGTTATTTCAACGATTCATACAAAAGCCTGGTATCATTTATTGCCGATGAAAAAAAGCTTGGCTTGAATGAACTGGATGAGCTAACCAAACTAATTGATAACCTAAAAAATAAAAAGAAATGAACTGGCTGCATTATCTTTTAGAGGCGAACCTGTACCTCGCGGTATTTTATGCAGGTTATTACCTGTTTTTAAGCAGGGAAACCCACTATACATTAAACCGGTTTTACCTGCTGTTCGGCAGCGTGATTTCATTTATTCTGCCGGTTATGCAATTGGGTATATTGAAACCTGTTGAGCGGCCAATTACGGCGGTACACTTCACATTCGCAACCCAGTCTGCCTCATTTATACCCGCACCTGTTGCGACGGCTGCGCCCATCTTCACCTGGCAGGATGGTATTGTATATGTTTATTTACTTGGTGCAGTAATATTGTTAATGGTATTGCTGATAAAGCTTTATCAATTGTTAAAGCTAACGCGGGCAAAGAAACCGGGCCCGGAGGATAGTTATAAAGTAGTCCAAATTAATGGATCGGACACTGCCTTTTCGTTTTTCAATTATATGTTCATCGGCACGAAAGTACAGCAGGCCGAAATGATCATAAAGCACGAACTGGTACACATCCGCCAAAAACATTCGGCTGATATTATTTTTATTGAATTACTGAAGATAGTTAACTGGTTCAACCCATTTATTTACCTTTTGCAATACAGCCTTCGCGAAATACACGAATATATTGCCGATGAAAAGATAGCCTCTTCTGGTACCGACGCCCTCACCTACTCATCTTTTTTGGTTAGCAATGCTTACGGGCTTAGCGGCTCATCCATCACGCATTCATTTTTCAATTATAACCTGTTAAAAAAGAGGATCATTATGTTACACCAAAAACGTTCGGGTAGTTTAGCAAGGCTAAAATACCTGTTGGCAATACCCATATGCGGGGGATTGCTTTGCGCATCAACACTGGCATTCAGTAAAACTTACGGCTGGGTTGATATTGCGCCGCACAATTCAAATTACGCTAACACTGTTGCCCAGGCCCGCGTGATTAGGGATACGGACAAAACCCACATCCCACCTCCGCCGCCGCCAGCACCACCGGTTAAGCGTGTGAAATTCCCGTTGCCAAAAACCTCAAAAGGCTATGCATTTTCAGAGTCGGGCTATTTAGAAAATGGCAAATCAGACATTACAGTTACCATACAAGAAAAAAACGGCAGCCATAAAGAGTTTACCAAAAGCTCAGCAACGGCAGCAGATTTAGCCCTGTTAAAAGAAAAATACGGCTATGTATTCCCTGCGCATTTACAAATGCCACCGCCGCCACCACCTGCACCGCCGAAGCATATGGCTCACAAACTTCCGCCGCCGGTTGTAGTGCCTGATGGAAAAGTGCCGCCGCCACCACCACCTGCACCTCCCCTTGTTTATACTAAAAAGGGCTATAAGTACAAGGAGGATGGCTATGTAATTGATGGTAAAACCGATTTCAGGGTAACAATTTTTGAGAAGAACGGCAATCAGGTATCATTTTTCAAGAATAAGGCGTCGGATGCTGACGTTAAACTCCTGAATAACCAATACGGGTATACTTTCCCTAATATGAATATTTATACAAAAATGCCACCCCCACCGCCTGCGGCACCCGAAAGTTCAACGTCGGCAAATAGCTTACAGCTTAATAGAAATGACGCGCCGGATAATTTTACTTTAAATGGCGTGACTTTCACTCGCAACAGACCAACTAATTATATAGCCGTACATCCTTTATTCATCATTAATGGAGTGAAATACTATACCATTGGGAAAATGCATCATCAGGCGTTTAGTTTCGCCGCTACAGATTCAACCGTGGTGATCAAAGATAATAAGGCTAAGTTGGCTGTGAAAAGGTTAGGGCCAGATGCGCTACATGGTGCGCTTTATTTGTATGGAAAAGTTGAAATAGCCATTTTAAACAATAGCAGTACAGGCATTTAACATATGCGATAGTAAAGCTTAAGCCTTTATGTAAACCACCTGCTTGGTTTCGAAAAACTCTTCCTCAAAGTAGTCTTTGAGATGATATTGCTGAACGGCTAAACCCGATTCGGCAATTTCTTGTTCAAGGGCGCCCCCTTTTAAATACAGTATCCCGTTAGGTAATTTATTGTTTGATTGCTTGCTGAATTTACCTTTCACCCAGGGATAAAACTCCTTTAACCGCGTTACCGCGCGCGATACCACAAAATCAAACTTTTCATCAACCTGCTCGGCGCGTAAATGGGCAGCTTTCAGGTTTTGCAGGCCCAGCGCCGAGGCTACCTCCTGCACTACCTTTATTTTTTTGCCGATGGAATCAACCAGGTAAAACTGTGTTTCGGGGAACAGAATAGCCAGTGGAATACCGGGAAAACCGCCGCCTGTGCCTACATCAAGTACTTTTTCGCCCGGCAAAAACGAGATGATTTTGGCTATACCCAATGAGTGCAGCACATGGCGCTCATATAACTGGTCGATATCCTTACGGGATATTACGTTGATCTGGTTGTTCCAAAAGTTATACAGTGCGGGTAATTGCTCAAACTGTTCACGCTGTTTTTGGGTGATGTTTGGGAAATACTTTAGTATGATACTATATGTCATCCCGGTTAAAACGGTTAAGGATATTACCCAACAGGTACCTTGCCCTGAACAGCTGCGCCTTTACCGTACCCAACGGCAGATCAAGCTGCTGGGCTATTTCTTCGTACGAAAGCTCATCAAAATAACGCAAGGTTATCAGGTTACGGTAACGGATGGGCAGGTTTTCAATCAGCAGCTTTAATTCTTCTGTTTGCTGCTTTTTTATGGATGTTTCCTCGGGGTTCAGTACATCGGCCTTAATTTGCAGGGTTTTGTCTTCGCCGTCCTCGTCCATCATGCCGTGGATTGACATGGTGTTCAACTTTTTCTTGCGGATAAAGTCGATACAATTATTCGTGGCCACCCTGAATAGCCAGGTACTAAATGCGTACTCGGGTTGGTACTTCTCAAGCTTTTCAAAGGCTTTTGCGAAGGTTTCAACCGTAAGGTCGTTTGCATCTTCCTTGTTATTCACCATCTTAAGCACCATAAAATATATGGAATCTTTGTAACGGTGCATCAGGTCGGCATAAGCTTTCTGGCTACCCTCGCGGGCCTTAACCACCAAATGAAAATCGTTTTTCGCGTTTTCGGTAAAGTTTGCGTTTATTTCCATTGTTTGGTTTTTATAAAAGATGCGAAGAAGCCGAAAACGTTTAGGTATGTGTAGTAAAACACATCAAGACCGGGGAGATAGAATAACAGATCGCTGGAGTCCAATTTTTTGAATATTTTGTTATAAATGATGTACTGAAATATCAACCTGAAAATAAAAATACTTATTGCGAGTATCGGTTCAAAATTAAATAGTAAACATAATGTTAATAACAGATAAAACAAACCGGCGGTGAGTGCATCGATAGTTAAAATGCGCCTGTGTTTGTTTTTATAATACTTGCCAACACCCAAATGGCGCTTTTTTTGGCGGTACCATGATGCTATGGTAGTTTTAGACTGTGTATAGGTAAAAGCTTCGGGATGTATCTCGATGATGGTATTTTGAGGCGTGGCGTTCTGGTTTACAAACAAGTCGTCATCCCCCGCCATAATGTGCATGTGCGATGCAAAACCCTTGGCGCCGAAGAATAATGTTTTGGTATAAGCCAGGTTACGGCCGATGCCCATGTAAGGGTCGCCTATTAGCGCAGATGACAAATAATTAATGGCCGATTTTAGTGTTTCGAATCGAACAAACACATTCAACAGGCCTTTGCTTTTGCGGTATGGCGAATAGCCAAGTATAATATCGGCCCCGGTGGTGAAATTGGCGGCCATACGTGCCACCCAGTTAGGCGATGCCGGTTCGCAATCTGCATCGGTAAACAGCAAATGCTCATTCTTAGCTGCTTTTATGCCCAGTGTAAGCGCGAATTTTTTGCCTGTTTTAAAACGGTCGTGCTCGGTTATGGTGACTACCTTAAGGTGCGAATAAGCTTTCTCAAACTCTTCCAGTACCTCGTACGATTTATCATATGAGCAGTCATTCACTACTATCACCTCATAGTCGGGGTAGTTTTGCTGCAATATAGCAGGCAGGTATTGGCGCAGGTTTACGGCCTCATTACGTGCGCTGATGATAACCGATATGGGTATATTTGCCGGGGTGATCTCATCCAAAGGCTTGTAGGCAGCCAGCTTGCTGTGGTTGTTCACCAGGTAGTAAAGCTGGACGATAAAACAGAGCTGAAAAAGCAGGAATAATGCCTCTTTAATGTAAGTTTCCAATCACTTATAGTATAAAGGGCAAATTTGTTAAAAATCAGTGAAAGTTTGGCGGATTAATTCGGCTAAGTTTCCACAAAAAACAGAGCTTTACGGTGGGTGCCATCGGCATAAACCTCCAAATCACAATCCAAACAGCATTTTTTTTAACATTTGATTAATTATTAACCCAAAGGCACGATATTTGGATAAATCACGCAATGTCAACCAAAAAGTTTATCAACAAAAAGCACTTCATCAGCACCTTACTGCATGATAAGATACAAAACGAGGTTTTTGATATTCAGCTTAAACAAACCCAGCCTTCATTGTTTAATATTAATTTTCTGAATAAAGCCAATGATAGTGAAGTAATTGAGGGCCGGTTAGCCGTACATCTCACGTCGGATTATAAGATTATTTACGCCCACCTGGAACTGGCCGACAAAGTGTTTATTTTTAAACAGGAAGTGGACATTTTACCCCTACCCATACTAATTATTGAGGCGGATAATTTTTATTACACCATGAACAATTTAATAGCCATAAGCAATGTGGCTGATAATTTCCTGTTGAGTTATGGTTAAGGGAAACAATTCCATTAGTTTTATTAAGGTTTTGAACAATTACAACCTTACATTTTGCCTACAAAACTTGCAAAACACTACCTTGCCAAAGCTGTTGTAAACAACAAATAGCAATAAGATTATGAAAGCAGTAAAATTTGAAAAATACGGCAGCGTTGATGTTTTGAAATTAGAAGAAATTCCGCGCCCTACCGCCAAAGCAAACCAGGTACTAATAAAGGTAAAGGCAGCCGGTATAAATCCCGGTGAAGCATCAATTCGTGAGGGCTGGCTGGATAAAATGTTCCCCACTACATTTCCGTCGGGCGAAGGCAGCGACCTCGCTGGCGTAATTGAAGAAATTGGCGACGGCGTTACCAACTTTAAAGTAGGCGACGAGGTGTTAGGCTTCACCAACAACCGCGGCAGCCACGCCGAATATGTAGTGGCCGATACTGATAAGATAGTTCCGCGCCCGGCAAATGTGCCGTGGTAAGTAGCCGGCGGTCTTTTTGTTGCGGGAACTACCGCTTATGCAGCAGTAAAAGCGGTGGCGCTAAAGCCCGGCGATACGGTGGTGGTTTCGGGTGCAGCTGGTGGCGTAGGATCTATCGCTGCTCAATTAGCTAAAAACATAGGAGCCAAAGTAATTGGACTTGCGGGTAAGGATAACCAACAGTGGCTGATAGACCATGGCATTATAGGCGTAATTTATGGCGATGGACAGGAAGAACGCATAAAAACAGCCGCAAATAATAAGATAGACGCGTTTATTGATACGTTTGGCAAGGGCTATGTGGAGCTGGCATTACAACTTGGCGTGCCCGCCGGGCGCATAAATACTATTATTGATTTTGAGGCAGTGCAAAAGTATGGCGTAAAGGCAGAAGGGAGCGCCAAAGCCGCAACTGCTGAAGTGTTGAGTGAACTTATCGGGCTGATAGCTGCCGGTAAGCTTGATATACCCATAGCCAAAACTTTTCCTTTAAGCGAAGTGCGCGAGGCCTATAGAGAACTGGAGCAAAGGCATACAAGAGGGAAGATTGTAGTTGTTCCTTAAGGGTTGATTTGAAAATTCGCAGTTTGAAAGAGGGGTATCATTAGCTCAATTACAATGAGTTAATGATACCCCTTTTTGATGCGAAGAAAGGCCTTTTCGACAGTGAAATAGGAAATGGCGGCAACTAAGAACGTGAGGATGAAATTTTGAGGGAAGACTGCCCACCAGGCATGTACAAGGTAGGCTGCGGATGGCGGTGCGAAAAACGGCTGCTGCCATATATAAATACTGTATGATAAGATCCCGATAAAATTAAGGACGGGGTGATTAAGTAATTTGTATATAACATTATGACTGCTGCTGTGAATAACGTTGTAAATAAACATTGCTATAAAAACGCTGCTTAACAAATAATCAAACGGTACACTATAAAAACCTGCAACATGAAATGTCCCCGGCAGGTAAGCCGCCAAGGCCAGGATAAAACTGAATGCTGTTAACGGGTGGATGAGTATTTTGTGTATTCGGTTGAACCAGCCCTTAAACATCCCCACTGCAAGTATAGCGCCGCACAGCAAAGGAGGAGCGGGTAACAACATGCCTTTAAGCAGGAACAACGGCGAGTTTTGTGGATGATAATATAACCAGGGCGTTAAAACAATGTAATAAAGAACTACAAATATGATAATGAAGTAATATCGTTTGGGTAAAAATAGCAGTGTTAGTGGCCATAAAAGATAAAACTGCTCTTCGACTGATAATGTTGCCAAATGCCCAATAAACCACGACCGGGTGTTAACCCGCAAAAAGTCAACAACATAGGTTGCCGAGCAGGCGAGATCATGCGTACTTATGTAGAGGATGCCGAATAATTTCAACACGATAAGCGTGATTATAAACAGGAAAGCTACCGGCAATATGCGGTAAGCCCTGCGGATATAAAAGTTTTTTAAGTTGATATGCCCGTGATCGGCCTTTTCCTGTAGCAGCAAACCGGTTATTAAAAACCCGCTGATAACATAAAACATTTGCACCCCAAAACTCATGTGAACAACGTAATGCTGTATAAAACTGAAAAATTTGGGGCTGTTAGGCACAAATGTTGAGTGGCCGATAAGCACAATAATGATGGATAGCGCCCTCAAACCGTTTAATGATGGAATATGCTTAAAACGGAATATAGGCGGAACTAAAAGATTATCTAAAGAGATCTTCTTCAAATTCATTAACCGGTTATAATTGGAGTACTGGAGGTTTTATAAATTCACGGAAAGATAACATTAATTTTCAAGTTGTTTCAATAGTTTTGCATCCCCACACCGTAACTTTGTAGTAATACGCTACGTAAAATACCGGATGAAAGTGCAGATACAAGATCAGTTAAAGGCAGTTGCGACTAATATCCGCGATCAGCGCCTGCTTTTGGGTTATTCTGAACAATATATGGCCGGTTGCCTTTCTATTAGTGTTAAGGCTTATAACAGGATGGAGAAAGCCCATACCCGTATCAGCATTATGAATTTGTTCCGCATTGCCGAGATACTTGACATGCAGGCAAGTACCCTGGTATCGCTGCCTGAAAAAAAATTGGCTTACCCGGCTATCAACCCCTATCGCAGTCCGGCCCGCGACCGTGATGGTTTGAAATTGCACCAGTTGTTGTAATATTACCACGAAAGCTTCATCCAATTGATCAACTTAATTTTATCCCTGGCGGGCATGATTAAGAGCAATGCCTACCATCCATAATAACAGGTGCTTTTCCTGCCGCTGAAAATCGTTGAAATTATGCCAAACTGTGGATAATGTTTTTTCTAGAATAGCTTCGGCAGCTTCCTTACTACGGGCCGAGCAGCAAATAACTTTAAAAAGCCTGGTGGCGTACTGGTCATATAAAGCGGCGGCTCCAACCGGATCGCGGCTGGTGATGGCGCTGATAAGCTCCTTCTCAGAAAGTACGGTTTTCATTTACTCAGGCAAACTGATGTTGTAAAATTGCTATAACGTAAGGGGATAATATTTTAATGTCGTGGCTTATATGTAAAGGTATCTCTAAATGGTCGCCGGCGTTTAGTGTAATAACCTCATCACCAACAGTACAGGCACATTGCCCTTTTAAAATAAAAAAACTCTCTCCCACTTCTTCATGTATCTCTTCGGCAACATCCAGTTTAGTTACAACAAGCATTTGCGCAATATGTTCGTCGCGTTGCAGCTCGTACATAAAAAAATCTTCAAAGGGCTCGGCAGGTATCAGGTGTTCCACGGCTTTTAGCCAGGCGGAATAGTTGGAGTATTTGCTGGTTGGCGGTAAATTGTCGAGGTCTATTTTTTCCTCATCGAAGAAATTGAGTGCCGCAAGTACACGGTTTTTTAGCCCGGCATTGGGTTCTACCGCATGGCTTTGGGCCAGTTGCTCAAGGGCGAGTTCTATTTGGTTCAGTTCTTTTTTAACTTTGGGATCGGCAGAACTTAGTTCAGCAACCTTGTTAGAAAGCGCCGGATTGAACATATCAAGGCAATACTGTTCAAGGTTACCACTGTTAATATATTCGTTTTTATCCGCCATTGTAATTGCAGTTTGGGCTAATAATCCCCAGTTTAAATTAATTAAGAGAAAACAAATATACGTAAACTATTGTAAGTCAGTTTTATTTGGGCGGGTAGTTGTTACAACTTGCGGGGCTACCCTTAAATTGTAGGCGATTGCTGATATATTGTCCATTGCTGCAATTTGGTACCGGATTTGGGGGCTAATATGATGAAACTGTTTACCGATCCTTTTTCATCCGACGGGGTGACGTAAAGATCGGTACCCTTTAGCTTTATGAGGTAAGTGTTTTTTCCGGTGGCTTCAAATTCATATTGCTGGCCGGTGCCGGTGGTATTTATTGGTTCTTCGTGCAGCGCTGTACCTGCGCTTATTGCACCAGTGGGCTCAAAGGTTTTGCCGCTTAATAAATTTTTAAGTTGATACGTATTGGCATCAATGTGTTTGAAATCCCAGGTCATACATTTCCAGTCCTCCGGATCATATGCAACAAGCGGGGTACCGTCTTTTGTATTGGCATCTTTAATACGCAATAACATGCCCGTTTGCACATTTTTAATAGCGTAGGTTCCGTGTATGGTTTGCCCTTTGGCAGTAATTATAAAAGCGAGGAATAAGCAAAGTAAAACGAAGTATTTTTTCATTTGATGTGCTGTTTTAGGTATAGTAATATATTACAAGTTAACGTTATTATGAAGAATTGGTTTTATTTTCAATAGGCCTGCATTTCTTAGTCACCAGCCTCTTTTATCCGTTTTAATTTCAATAGTAACCGTTTTTGAATTTTCAACTTTATTAATTCGCTGCGGGTAGTACGTATCCTGGTCATCAATTCGCTTATTCTTTCTTCTACCGGCTTGGGCTTATATACGTTCATAAATTTCACTTGTTTTTTTACACGGGCAAAAGTATGGCTGTAGATTTTTACGAAGTATGATAGAACTACCTAACTTACCAAGTATAAATACTCATTTGAGGTTGATTGGGGGGGGGGATAAGGACTAATGGCATTGAGACGAGATACGACGAAGATGGCTTCTAACGTTGCATATCCGCTCTGTACAGTTCGCGATTGCTTCTCCCGATATACATCGGGAGAAGCAATGACAAAAACGAATAAGTTGTGTAATTGATTGAAGCAGATACCGGCAATCGGGGGTCTCAGTGCAGGTCGTGGCTAATGCCTAGCGCAGTATAAGCGGAAAGCCCGGGCCGCGGGCAACGCCCAAAATAAACCCTTATTGAAAGCGCAATTATTTGTTAATTTTGCGGCTTAATGAAATTTAATTTACAAGCACAAGATCCGCTTTCAAAAGCCCGCGCGGGCGAGATAACGACCGATCACGGTACTATACAAACGCCCATTTTTATGCCTGTTGGTACAGCTGGCACGGTAAAAGCCGTTCATCAGCACGAGTTGAAGAACGATATTAAGGCGCAGATCATACTCGGAAATACTTACCATTTATACCTTCGGCCCGGCTTGGAGGTGTTGGAACAGGCTGGCGGATTGCACAAATTTAACGGCTGGGACGGCCCGATACTTACCGACAGCGGCGGCTACCAGGTGTACAGCCTTAGTGAAGTACGCAAAATAAAGGAGGAAGGTGTTACTTTCCGCTCGCATATTGATGGCTCGAAACACCTGTTTACGCCCGAAAATGTGATGGATATTCAGCGTACCATTGGCGCGGATATAATTATGGCGTTTGATGAATGTACGCCCTACCCCTGCGATTATATGTATGCCAAACGGTCGATAGAGATGACGCACCGCTGGCTTAAACGCTGCTGCGACCGCTTTGATAGTACTGAACCTAAGTATGGATATAGCCAAACATTGTTCCCTATTGTGCAGGGGTCGGTGTATAAAGACCTGCGGGTGAGGTCGGCAGAAGTTATTGCAAGTTACGAGCGCGAGGGCAATGCCATAGGCGGTTTATCGGTAGGCGAACCCGCCGAAGAGATGTACGCCATGACAGAAATTGTGTGCGATATATTACCGGAGCAAAAACCACGTTATTTGATGGGTGTAGGCACACCGGTAAATATATTGGAGAATATTGCGTTAGGTATTGATATGTTTGATTGTGTAATGCCAACGCGTAATGCGCGCAATGGTATGTTGTTCACAAAAAACGGCATTATTAATATAAAGAACGAGAAGTGGAAAAATGATTTTTCGCCCATTGAGGCCGATAGTGATCTGGCAGCCGATAAAGCTTATACCAAAGCTTACCTTCGGCATTTGATACACAGCGGCGAGATGCTTGGCGCGCAGATAGCAACGCTGCATAACCTGCATTTTTACCTATGGCTGGTTAGCGAGGCAAGGGCAAAAATCATATCGGGCGAATTTAATAACTGGAAAAACAAAATGGTAAAGCAACTGGGCGAGAGGTTATAGGCCCCACCCAAACCCTCCCCGGTAGGGAGGGCTTAAAAAAAAACAAATCAACTCCAAAAAGTCTCCCCTACCGGGGGAGATTTAGAGGGGGCTCGGCTCATGAAGGAAATTTATCACAAGTACGTAAAAGTAATCGACAGGTACATTATTAATAAGTACCTGGGCACCTTCGTGTTTACGCTTGGGATATTTATGGTGATATCGGTAGTGTTTGATATATCTGAGCACCTTGATAATTTCCTTTCAAAACATGCGACCCTGGAGCAGATAGCTTTTCAATATTATGCGGGATTTATCCCCTTTTACCTTAATATGTTGTCGCCACTTATCAATTTTTTGGCGGTGATATTCTTTACGGCCAAAATGGCCAACCAAACCGAAATTGTGCCCATACTAAGCGGCAGGGCCAGTTTTAACCGCTTTTTAAGGCCTTACTTTTTGGCGGCCACCCTTATATTTATTGTGTCGTTTTTCGCCAATGTTTACCTTATCCCCTACACCAATAGGCTTAAGATAGACTTTGAGAACTCCCACGGCTTTAACGGCGACCAGGACCCTACAAAGAGCGAAGTACACCTGAAGCTGGATAATAAGGGCACCTATGTTTACATGCAAACTTTCGACCCTGTGATACATACAGGCTATACCTTTATTTTAGAAAAGTTTAACGGTGACGAACTGAAGGAAAAAATATATGCAACCACTATAAAATTTGACTCGGTGAAAAACCGTTGGAACCTGCAAAATTGCACCATACGCTTTGTAAACGGCTTGCGCGAAACCCAAAAAACAGGCATAAACATTGATACCACGCTCGACATGCGCCCCTCGGATTTCGACGTTTTGCATGATGATAGTTACGATGCGATGTCGTTAAAGGTCCTTAACGTGGCTATTGATAAGGAAAAAGTACGTGGTTCGGGCGTATTGCCTAACATGGAGTATCAAAAATACAGGCGTTTTATTTACCCTTTCTCTACGTTTGTGTTGATGCTTATTGGTGTTGCGTTGTCGTCGCGCAAGGTGCGCGGGGGTATAGGTTTGCCTTTGGGGATAGGTATTATACTGTGTTTTACTTTTATTATCGTTGATAAATTCACCTTTGTTTTTGCGGAAAAGGGCACCGTATCGCCCCTTATAGCTGCCTTTATACCCAACGTGGTATTTGCCATTTTAGGCGTATATTTGATATATAAAGCGCCTAAATAATGCCCGACACCGATACGCCAGCAGGTATAAATAAGAACCTGCTTCTGCTCCACTTTACTGTTTTTATATGGGGATTTACCGGTATTTTGGGTAAATTAATAAGCATTACCGCAGTGGAATTGGTTTGGTACAGGGTACTTATTGCCGTTCTGGCCTTATTTTTATACTTTAAATTTAACCGCACAGCCTTTAAAACCGACGGAAAAACGATTATAAAACTAGCATGTACAGGCGCTATTTTGGCCCTGCACTGGATACTTTTTTTTGCCGGTATAAAGCTTTCAACAGTATCGGTAACGCTGGTTTGCCTGTCGTCTATAACGCTTTTTACCGCTATTTTTGAGCCTTTAATCAATAAAAAACGCATCTCGAGACTTGAGATTATTGCCGGAATTTTAATCATTATTGGCATATTTTTGATATTTGAATTTGAATCTCAATACACTAAGGCTATTATATGCGGGCTACTGAGCGCCGTTTGTGCAAGTCTTTTCTCTATTATAAACGGCCGGCAGGTTAAGAAGCTGGAGGCCCCACTCATAGCATTTTATGAGCTTACGGGCGCCTTTATATGGATATCGCTTTACCTGTTGATAACGGGCGGATTTGGCGTGTGGCTTATCTTAAAGCCATCAGACATTGGCTACCTCGTCATCCTTGGTAGCGTGTGTACCGCCCTTGCCTATGTTGCCGGCGTATCTGTTATGCGCGAGTTTTCGGCATTCAAAGTGGCTCTCATCACCAACCTCGAGCCGGTGTACGGAATTATCCTCGCGTTTATTTTCTTTAATGATATGAAAGAATTGAGGCCTGGTTTCTGGGTAGGCGCGCTTATTATCCTGTCGACAATCTTCCTTTTCCCGGTGGCCCAAAAGCAGATCGCGAGGCGGAAAAGCAGGTAATATCAGCAGGTATTTCAGGCGTCTATCTGTTCCACATCAGCATAAATTTTGGTCAACAGCGTATCCCACATTGAATAGGGGATAAGAAAACCTGTATACATACAACGCATTTTAAGCCCTTCTGAGCGCTTATTTTTTTAAGCCTGACTTTCTCCGGGGTCATCAATTTTAATCATTCCTGGGCTAAATCCATATTTTACATAGTGTACTGATATTATATATCAAAAT
>CAIWRU010000048.1 GCA_903915155.1 uncultured Mucilaginibacter sp. | reverse complement strand
TCAAATAGTTTTTCATTTTCACACGTTATGGAATGGAAGAAACCCATTTATAGCCCCGAAGAGTATCCTTATCTAAAAGAGTTTCTGAACAAAATAATCCTTGCCGAAAGGGAAGATATGATGCTCAAAAAGAAAATGTAATCTAAAATTACCAGTTATGAAAAAAACATTGTTTGTAATACTTATTGTCATGGTATCTTCGGGTCGGTTAATGGCACAGGAAGTATTTGCCGAACATACATTTGATAATAATATTGCAAAAGACTTTCAATTTGCCGATTATGACCAAAAGGCGCTGGACTTGACTCGCTATGACAAAGATCCAACGGCCAATGCCCTTGTTTTAAAGGAGTTCGGCCGCGCGTGGATATCAAGCAACGGCAGTACAGCAACCTTAATATTCGAATATCATGTTAAAATAAAGCTGTTTGATACGGAAGCGCTAAAAAGAGGCCATGTTGAATTACCTTATTATGTAAAAGATAATGGAAGTTATGAAGAAATAAGAACAAGCGGAGTACAGGCTATCACCTATTATAAAGAGCCAAATGGGGCTATGCACGCTAACAGTGTAAATCCTGATAGCATTAATATTGTTAAAGTAAATAAACACCTTAGTAAAGTTGTATTTGATATGCGCAATCTACAGCCAGGTTGTATAATTGAATACAAATACCGGCTGGAATCACCGTTTCTCGAAAAATTTAAAACATGGGAATTTCAATCGGATATCCCAAAGCTATATTCAGAGTACGAAGTGCACATACCCAATATTTTTGGCTATAACGTTTCACTACGCGGCGCATTAAAGCTAACAAAGGATACTACCGCAGTCGAAAAAGAATGCTTTGAATCAACCAACCTTAAAAGTGATTGCACCGTTGAGGACTATTTAATGAACAACGTACCGGCCTTTAAAGAAGAACCGTACATGACATCGCCCAAAAACGTTATCTCGGCCTTGTACTTCCAGTTAACTTCGCTTGTGAGTATTAACAACTATTCCAGGTTAGACCAGGCATTGCATCTTAATGTAGCCACCGAATGGAAAGATGTAGATAATCATTTGAAATATGACGATAATTTTGGCAGCCAGTTAAACAAGAAGGGTATTTTCAAAGATCGCATATCCTCAATAACATCCGGCATTACTGATCCGCTCGATAAAGCAAAAGCAATATACACTTACATACAAAAAAGCATAAGCTATAACAGTAGTAATTCAATTTATAGCGACGATGGCATTAAGAAAGCCCTTGATAAGCACAGCGGCAATTCCGCCGATATCAATTTATCACTTGTAGCCGCGCTTCAGGAGGCTGGTTTAAATGCAGGTGCCATATTACTATCAACCCGTGATAATGGCACTGTAAACCAATTATACCCCGCCCTTGGCGAATTTAATTATGTAATAGCAGCAGTTAACATAGGCGACAAAGATTATCTGCTTGATGCCACTGAGCCGGAATTACAATTTGGTGTATTGCCCTCGCGGTGCATTAATGGTCAGGGGCGTGCTGTACCGCTCGACAAGCCATCGTATTGGATAAATGTTATAACCCCACAAACTAAAACCGATATATATGTTGCTGATCTTATACTGAGTGAAAATGGTAAACTAAGCGGCACCATTACCCATCATTCAAAAAGTTATGGCGCTTACGAAAAGAGAAAACTGGTAAAAAGCTTTAAAACCACCGATGATTACTTTAAAACAGTAGTATTAGCGCCGGGTTTGCATATAGTTAGCTCGTCTATCAGCAATTTAGATAGCCTTGATATGCCATTAACTGAAGTTTATAAGGTTGAAGGGGATGTACAAGGTGCCTCGTTGGATGCTTATGTTATCGATAAATTGAACGATAACCCTTTTAAAAGTAATACGCGCGTTTATGATGTGGATATGATCATGCCTGTAGCAAGCAGCTATACCCTCACACTACATTTGCCCGGCAATAAAACCATAAGTGTAAAGCCGGGTGATATGCACAACGTCCTGCAGAATTCGGCAGGCGAACTAAACACAAAATTTGAAACAAGCGGCAACACCGTTACCTACACACAGGAATACGAATTAAGTAAAACCCTGTTTCCTGTTGCTGAATACAGCAGCGTTAAAGGCTTTTTTGATAACATTGTTCTTTCGGAAAAAGCGCAATTAAAACCTACCGGCAAATAATGAAACTACCTCTAATTATATTATTATTTATAACCGCCCTTTCTGCAAGCGCCCAGCAAAATTACGATGCCAGCCTCATACCAAAGGAACTGCTCCCCTATGCAAGCTCGGTGGTGCGCGATGATGAAACAAGCGTTGAAATAAAAGACCTTGACAACGTAGTTTATCATTATAAAAGGGCCATTACAGTTCTAAACAAAAATGGTGTAGATGACGCGGAAATTGTGATAGGCCACAATAAAATGTATACTATAAAATATATTAAAGGTGCTGTTTACAATGAATTTGGAAAGCAAACTGATAAGTTTTCAGAAAGCATATTTGAAGACGTAAATGCACAGGATGGTTTTTCCCTTTATGACGATACGAAAGTGAAACATTATAAACCTGTCGCATCTGATTACCCTTATACAGTTGAATATGAGTATGAGGTACATTCAAAAGAGTCGCTAAACCTCGGCAGTTGGGAGCCAAATCCCGGTACAGGCATTGCGGTTGAAAAAAGTGCATACACAATTACTTGCAAGCCCGATTTTAATATAAGATATAAAGAGATGAATATGCCGTCTGTGGTAAATATTGTCACCGATGAAAAGACTGGCTTAAAAACGTACAACTGGCAAGTGCATGGTTTAAAAGCCATAAAATACGAACCGTATGAACCCAATTCCGACAAATACTTGAGCACAGTAAAATTCGCCCCCGAAAAATTTAGTTATGGAGGGATGACCGGCACCTACACGAATTGGAACGAGTTGGGTAAATGGATATATGATCACTTATTAGTAAACAGACGGGATATCCCGGCAGAAACGATTGCGCATGTGCAGCAAATAACAGCAGATATTACCGACCCAAAGCTAAAGGCAAAAAAGATATATGAATACATGCAGAGTAAAACCCACTATGTAAATGTAACAGTAGGCATTGGTGGTTGGCAGCCCATATTGGCTGCTGATGTAGACAAATTAAATTATGGAGATTGTAAAGCACTGGTAAACTATACTCAGTCGCTATTAAGAGCCGTTAATATAGACTCATATTATTGCGTGGTTATGGGAAATCATGAGCGTAAAATAAGCCTGCTGAATGATTTTGCAAGTATGGATCAGGCAAATCATATCATATTATGTATACCTTTTAAAAACGACACCACCTGGTGCGACTGTACCAGCCAAACCATTCCATTTGGTTATTTAGGTGATTTTACCGACGATCGAAATGTATTAGCCTGCACACCCGAGGGAGGCAAAATACTGCACACGCCCAAATATACGGCGGGCGAAAATCTTGAATCGCGTAAGGCCAATTTTGTTTTAAATGTTGATGGAGAATTATCCGGTGAAATGACAACCAATTTTAAAGGCACAGATTACTGGGATCGGGATGATGTTATTGAACAGGCACAAAGTGAACGCTTAAAAACAATGCAAAAGATATATCCCATAACTAATCTTGATATTCAAAAACTCGAATATAAGCAGGACAAAAGCCTAGACCCGGTTACAACAGAGAACATTACCCTTAAAGCACCAGAGTACGCCTCAACGGATGATAACAAGTTAACTTTCATGCCTAATGCAGCAAACCGTGTATATACGAGGCCAAAAAGGGTTATGAACCGTAAAACCGATGTTTATATAAACGAAGGATCCACTGAAGAAGATGAGATTACCTATACCCTACCCGCTGGTTATCATGCCGAATATACACCGCCGGAAGTAATACTTAAAAAGCCTTTTGGCAATTTTACGGCTACAAGTACCATTAAAGATGGCAAACTGGTTTACAAGCGCAAGTTGCAGCTAATTGATGGCACTTACCCCAAGGATGCTTATGATGACCTTGTTGATTTTTTCCAATCGGTTCTTGATGCCGATTCGCATGCAGTAACGCTGATTAAAAATAACTAAAAATCACAATACCCAGTATAATACCCACTACCATTATCACATACAATAGTATTTCGGTGTTGGCAAATCGTTTGTATTTTGTCCAGAATGAATAATCCTGTTTCGGCTTTTCCATGCAGCAAAAATAGCGATTATTAATTTATTCGGTTTGCGCGCTGGTGGTTAGCGAATCGGTCACCGATCCGCACCGCGAAAAGTATTTATAAATAGCGCCGTGCAGCGGCACTATAATCACCCCTTTAGTCGAGCTGGCGTGTACAATGTATCCATTTTGCAGGTAAACCCCCACATGACTGAACTTCCTTCCGTCAAAATCGAAAAATACCAGGTCGCCTTCTTTCAGGTCGCTTTCGTATTCCCGTTTTATCACGTTTATTTGCCCGCTGGTCATGCGCGGCATAGTTATACCGTAAACTTGTTGTTCCAGTAAAAACGCCAGACCCGAGCAGTCTATACCACACTTATCCAAACCACCAAATTTGTAGGCTGTGCCATACCAGTCATCAATAAAGGCATATAACCGGCCATTTTGAATATCTCCTTTATCAACTCCCAATAATTCAGAATATTTTTCGGCTATGCTTGCCTGGGGCTGTACTATCTCGCCCGGTTCGCCTTTCATTACCGCCCTGCGCGAATGACACGAAGAAAGAATTACCAACGATATGCCTAATATTAAAACTGGTAACTTTAGGTAATGCTTAAACTTCATACTATAAAAATAGAAGTAAACTGAAGCCGTAGTTAAACAAGTTTTTAAACATATTAACACTAAAGCAAATAGGTTAACGTGCTTATTTGAGCTCTCGCACCATTTTCAGCGTTAGAAAACTAAGTACTAATAACACCAAAATAAGGCTTGACCACAATAAGATTGAATGCTTACTTGTCGTCGGGACAGGCAATATGGCATATGCGGGATTATTATAAATTGCACCATGACTAATGCCCGGTAATTGGTTATAGGCCCTGTTATTTAAAAAGCTAAGATCATAGTCAGCAGCGGTGGCAGCGGGATTACCGGTATAAATACTGTATTTATGACCGCTTTCGAGGTAGCAAACCGCATACAATTTTATTTGATAGGCATTGATTGAGGTTATCACGAGCGGATTATCGTCCGCGTTATAAATATCAACCCTTAATTTTTTTGTTTTTACCGATAATGCGATATCCTGCGTGCCCGATGACGTTAAAGTAGTGTCGGCAAGCACATTTGCGGTTTCATTACCATTTACATTCATGGCGTAAACCACCACCCTGCGGTCAAAGTACTTAGGGCTTGAAATATTAAAGTGTAATTTGTTGAGGCGGTAAGGTTGGTGCAGGTCGATAAAAACGCGGCTTGTTTTATTAACATCTGTTGATCTGACGCCAACAGTCGGCAATTCAGCGAAGACCGGTTTATTTAAACTCACCGTATATATCCCGGCCTGTAATATTTTAACAGGCACTTTATTCCTGTCGATTATTTGTACCCTGAAATAGCGGTAGTTGCTGGTAGGGAATATTAGCGATTGCTGGTATTCTGTTCCCTGCCCTGCTCCGGCCTGTTCAAGTGGTATATCCTCTTTAATAGCGAACCAGCTTTTCAGGTCATCACTACCTGTTAAGTTTACTGTGCGGCTAACATCGGTCTTTTTCAATCTTAACCATAGCTGGCTTATATTAAGGTTGTTCTTATTCTCCGCTGTATAATAAGTCGCAGTATCCCCAACCTGTTCGGGTGTAACTTCAGGAAATACAATAAAACTATCGGGGGAATTTAATGATAGCTTGTTGCTTAATACAAAGGGAACACCTTTACCTTTCTCATCGGCAATGCGTATGTCGCTCGATCCATCATAACTTTTGGCGATCAGTGCCGGGCTTAATTCAACACGGTAAACACCCGCTGAATCTATTTTTTGTACATCACCTTTATATCTATAATCTTTTAGCTGAGCGTTCGCCACTGTCCCAGCGCATACTAACAGCCACAATAAATAAAATCGCTTACTTTTTTGATACATCCCCATCATCGGCAATAATAACTTTAACTTTTTGATACATGAACGAAATTATCAGCAATAATACGCCTAAACAAAAGAATGCCGCAATTTTTCCTGCCGGTGGTATGTTTTCAATATCGAATACAAAAAGCTTAACAAGGGTTAAAGTAAATAAGGTTAATGATATAATGCGCAATACCCTTGTTTTATAACGCATCCCCAGCCACATCAGTGCGAATGATGATATCCCCCATAGCACAGGCAACCCGGTTTTAATATAAAGGGTTTCCAGATGGTCTATAGAAACCGCTCTTGTATAAAACACAAAATTACTTATCAAACATATTTCAAAACTTAGGAAAAGCACCACACCTAAAGCAATAGCCCAGCTAACAGGCTTAATATATTGTTGCAAACTGCTCTTGCAATCTGTTATCAGCCTGTAAAATATCAGCAGTACAAATATATCGCCCACCCAATGAGCCCAGAAATGGCCTGCGTTAATAACTGAACCAGCCAATATGACCCCTTGCATATCAAAGTATATAGGAGTTACCAAAAGGTATATACCAATAGTAATAGCGTATATCCAACCCATCAAAATCCAATTCAAATCCTCTGATAATATTTTAGGCGCCAGTGCACCAAATACATACACAAATACCGGCAGGTAAAGCATAAGGTATAGCGTGTTCAGGTCTGTCGATGGGTAATGGTTCAGGAATTGGTGATTAATCTCTAACGCACCAGCGGCGAACAATAAAGCTACTCCAATGTACTTAAATACGTCAGGCCGTATAAGTGGCTTATTCTCATTGGGTCTTAAAGCCAGTACATAAGTTAAAAAACAACTTATTGAAGTACAAACAGTGGTTATAAATCCCTTATTGCCCATAATGGTTAACTGCACGGCAGATGAACCGTAAATATTATACCAGTCTAACAGCAAGCTAAATAACATAGCCACCCATATAATTAACGATGCTAACCGCATCAATTTTATGCCTGATTTTTGATAAAGCCAGTATAACAATACCGTTTCCGCAGCCCAAAACAAGGTTATGAAATGCCCATGTAATTGTATGGGCGCAGTTAACGATATAAAGGTTAGGGTGATGCCTATCAGCAGGTACAATATGTTGATCTCGGCCTTTTTTGTCTTAAACAAGATAAACGACAATAACAAATTTAACGCTCCAAGGCTTGCAGAGAATAAACCCCGGTATACATCGGCATTCATCATAGTTAACAAATACAAGCCTGCACTAAAATACAGCGCTGTATTAACAAGCAATATGGTAAAGTCCGATGCTATGAATTTCTTATTCTCTTTAATGTTATTAGCAATATTAATGGCAAAGAACATTAGATATAATACCGTGATATAAATAAAGCTGATACCATAGGCCTCTTTCGGCAGCGTGTAGATGATCCCGCCAAGTACCAATACCGTTAATCCAAATGCCGATATATTCAATATGCGCCATGATTTATTATAAGCGATGATGAGCAAACCAGCATTCAGCACTAGCAGGTAAATAAACAGCGCGTTATAATTCGCGCTGCCATTGCTCACCATGAACGGGCTCGACATGCCGCCTACCAATGCGATCACCGCTAATTCCTGCTTATCATAAAGCATTGATAAAGCCACCGCGAAACATGTTATCACAATAAGGATGATGAACGAGGTAGTTTGATTAAACAAGTGAAACTCATGATAGGCCAACGTTATAGTAAAATAAAATATAGCCAGGCCACCACCCACCAACACCGAGCTGAATGCCTTATAGCTGTTACGCAGTCGATGCGCTATGCCAATAAGTATACCACCACACAATACGCCTATCCCCACCCTGTCCGCAGGGCCAACCCAATCATTATCAATGGCGTATTTAACAAAAAACCCTATGGCTAATACCAATATGGCAATGCCTATCTTATTTACCAGGTTCTCACCAATAAATTTTTCCAGGTCGGGGTGTTTTTCAAAAAATGAAAGTTGTGGTTCTTCTGGCTGTTGGTGGAAGAAATAAGAAGCTTCAACCTTGGATTTAACGGTACCAGCTTTCTGGTCAGTTATAACTTCTTTATGGTATTCTACCACCTCGGTTTCAATATGAGGTGCTGGCTTTGGAATATCAGGCGTCTTTTCAGCAACCGGTTTGGGTACAGGTATTTCTTCTTTGGGCGATGTGGTTTTTTGTTCCACGGTTGGTTTGGGCAGATTAAGCTTGCGTATAGCCTCATGCAGATTAAGGATACGCAGCTCCAGCTCCCCTATTTTTTTGCTTAAGCTATTATTATTGCTAATAAGTAAAGCTATAATGATGATAAAAAGGATGATATATAAACTATCCATAATAAGGGTTTTGGTTTTACTAATATAGAAGAATATTATTGGTAATCACCAAAAGTAGTGGATTCCCTACCCTTTTATCACCCTTTGTATCTCATCCAGTTTCATTAAAGCCTCAACCGGGGTAAGCGTATTTACATCGAGGTTGTTTAGTGTATCGCGTATCTTCACCAGCACCGGGTCATCAATGCTGAACATCTGCATCTGCACCGCTTGTTTCTGCACTTTGCGTATGCTTTCCTTTATATGTTCGCCGCCAGTGCGTTCATTTTCAAGTTTCTTTAATATCTCGTTAGCACGGCTTAATACTTTTTGCGGCATCCCCGCAAGTTTGGCTACATGTATACCAAAGCTGTGTTCACTGCCGCCGGGAACCAACTTCCGCAGGAAAATGATCTGGTGCCCAACCTCTTTTACCGACACATTAAAGTTTTTTATACGGTTAAACGAATTACTTAGCTCATTCAGCTCGTGGTAGTGCGTGGCAAATAATGTTTTGGCTTTAGCAGTTGGGTGATTGTGCAAATATTCGGCAATGGCCCAGGCTATGGAAATACCATCATAGGTTGATGTACCCCGGCCTATCTCATCCAGTAATATCAGGCTGCGGTCGGATATATTATTCAATATGCTGGCCGTTTCGTTCATTTCCACCATAAAGGTCGATTCACCCGATGAAACATTATCCGAAGCACCAACCCTTGTAAATATCTTATCAACCAAACCTATCGAAGCCGACTTAGCAGGTACAAAACAGCCCATCTGCGCCATTAGCACTATCAAACCAGTTTGCCGCAGCAATGCCGATTTACCAGCCATATTTGGCCCGGTAATAATAATGATCTGCTGGCTTTCTGAATCCAGGTACACATCATTGGTGATATAACTTTCGCCTAAGGGCAAATTCTTTTCAATAACGGGGTGTCGACCGCCTTTTATATCGATTAACCGGCTATCGTTTATATCCGGCTTTACATAATAGTTTTTTATGGATATGGTAGCAAAGTTCAGCAGCACATCCAAACGTGCCACAAGTTGCGCATTAAGCTGTATAGGCTTAATATATTCAGCCAATGAATACAGCAGGTCGTTATACAGCCGTGTTTCCAACGCCAGTATCTTTTCCTCGGCACCCAATATCTGTTCCTCGTATTCCTTTAATTCAGGGGTGATGTACCGCTCGGCATTTACCAGCGTTTGTTTGCGAATCCAGTCAGCAGGAACCTTATCTCTATGACTGTGAGTGACTTCCAGATAATATCCGAACACATTATTGAACGACACTTTGAGCGATGGTATGCCCGTAATTTCCGCTTCGCGTTTTTGGATCTCCAGTAAATACCCCTTGCCTCCAAAGGCTATTTTACGCAGGCGGTCAAGTTCTTCATTAATGCCCTCATTCATTACACCGCCTTTAACCAGCATTACAGGTGGTTCGGGATGAAGTTCCCGTTCTATCTTTTCACTTATGGTTGTACAAGGATTCAACTGCTCACCTATAGCTTTAAGCGGCAGGCTGATGGACTGCTCACAAATGGCTTTTATCTCCTCAATAGCTCTTAAAGCCTTTTTAAGTTGACAAACTTCACGGGGGTTGGCTTTTTGTAATCCTATTTTTGATATTAACCTTTCCAAATCCCCAATCTGGCGGATGTATTGTTGCAATGTTTCCCTTAGCTCCTCTTCCGCTATCAGGTACTCTACAACCCCTAACCTGTCGTTGATAGGCTTTATTTCCTTTAGTGGCATTACTATCCACCTTCGCAGTAAACGTGCGCCCATGGGCGAGCAGGTATGATCAAGTACATCAACCAAAGTGAGCGCGTTATCATTGGTTGAACCCACCAGCTCCAAATTACGGATACTGAACCTATCTATCCACAAATACCTATCCTCCTCAATACGAGAAATGGCCGAGATATGCTGTAAATTCCTGTGTTCGGTTTCATTCAGGTAATGCAATGCCACACCTGCGGCCACAATACCCAAATTCAATTTATCGATTCCAAAGCCTTTTAATGACTTTACCCCGAAATGCTTCAACAGCGTTTCATTCGCGTAATCGCCACTGTATGGCCAGTCGTCGAGCGTGTAGGTATAAAACCTGTCGCCATAATTATCTTTAAAATCAGTATTACGGCTTTTTGGATAGATAACTTCGCTCGGGCTATAACTTTGCAGCAGCTTATCAATATATTCAACGCTGCCCTGTGCCGTTAAGAATTCACCTGTCGATATATCGATCAATGCAATACCAATGCTGTTCTTCTCAAAATAAAGCGATGCAAGGTAATTGTTACTTTTTTGCTGTAGTATATTATCGCTGATGGCGACACCCGGCGTGACCAATTCGGTAACGCCGCGCTTTACAATTGTCTTGGTAGTTTTGGGGTCTTCCAATTGGTCGCAAATAGCCACACGCTGACCGGCTCTCACCAATTTTGGCAAATAAGTATCCAGTGAGTGATGCGGAAAGCCTGCCAGTTCAATATAAGTAGCTGAGCCATTTCCTCTGCGGGTAAGCACAATGCCTAATATCCCCGCCGCCTTTATCGCATCCTCGCCAAAGGTTTCGTAAAAATCACCCACACGAAACAGCAGCAAAGCACCGGGGTACTTAGCCTTTATCACGTTGTACTGCTGCATTAAGGGTGTTTCCTTTGTCGCTTCTTTTGCCAAATGCTTTGCTCCTTTTTAATAGGTTGGTAAAGTTAATGGATTGAGTGACGATTAGCCGAATTGTTGAAAAGTTGAAGCATTGTGGATTAACCGGGCGATATTGCCTATAACCTTAAACATATTTTGCCAATACACACCGTTTTCTTAATTTACCGCTTCAAATAAACTGTTCATGCCCGATTTTCACGTCGATCCAAACATCGCGAAAGCAAAAACAATAAATACTGATATTTATACCAGTGCCGAAGTTTTTGAGCTAAGTAAAGAAAAAATATTCGCCGCAACATGGCAGTTTATAGGTAGTGAAGACATTGTAAATAACATTGGTAATGTGCAGCCTTTTATCCTGCTGCCAGGCTATCTTGACGAACCATTATTATTAACCAAGGACAAAAACGGCACTGTTAACCTCTTATCAAACGTATGCACGCATCGCGGCAATTTAGTGGTCGATAAAGCATGCAAACTCAACAATCTGCGCTGCCGTTACCACGGTCGTATGTTTGGACTTGACGGTAAATTTGTATCAATGCCGGAGTTTAAAGAGGTGGACAATTTTCCAACCGATGACGACAATCTCCACACTTTACCTTTATTTAAATGGAGCAAATGGCTCTTCACCTCGTTAAATTCAAAATATTCGCACGAGCTCTTTCTGCACGATATGATGAAACGTGTAAGCTGGATGCCTTTGGGAGATTTTAAGTTTCAACCCGAATTATCAAAAATATTTAATGTAAAAGCCCATTGGGCGCTGTATTGCGAAAATTACCTTGAGGGCTTTCACATACCCTTTGTACATGCCGGGCTTAATGCAGTGATTGACTACGGCGAGTATGCTACCGAACTGTTCTTCCCTTACTCAAGCCTGCAATTAGGATTGGGTAAACATCGGGAGGATTGTTTTGAGCTGCCCCCAACGTCGCCCGACTACGGGAAAAATGTAGCGGCCTACTATTTTTGGGTGTTCCCTAACATGATGTTCAATTTTTACCCGTGGGGCCTTTCAGTAAATGTGGTTGAACCCGTTTCAGTTGGCGAAAGCAAGGTTTGCTTCTATTCCTTTGTGTGGGACGCCTCGAAAATGGATAAAGGCGCAGGCTGCGGATTAGATAAGGTTGAAATGGAAGACGAAGAAATAGTAGAAAATGTACAGCGCGGCATACGCTCAAGGTTTTATAAAAATGGCCGCTATTCCGTTACCCGCGAACAGGGCACACATCATTTCCATAGTATTTTAGCGGAATTCATGAACAAATAACTATCTTTTGGGCTCCCTTCAGACGCTTAAGCACAAAAATTAGTATATAATAAGCTACAATATCCCCTATAAGCAAAAGCCGGGCAATTAAAATTGCTCATGTTTTTTTACGCTATGAATTGCCTTCTTTTGGCTTCAAAACAACAACTATAACGAAATAAATTTAACCTACTTTATATTTTAGGAACAGTTATTGCAACTAAGTTTATATTAACCAACAAATAATAATATGAAAAAGATAACAGTAATAGCTGCAGCATTAATAGCATCATGTGCTTTTGAGTACGCAGTAGCGAGCAGTCACAACGGAAATACGGCAACAACCACATTAAGCAAAAATGTAATTGCTGTTAGGGATACGGTGCCAACCAAGACCAAGAAAAAGAAAAAAACCGACACAATCCCGGCGCCTACTCCTACTCCGGCTCCGACGCCAACGCCTACCCCAAGTCCGGTTCCACCATCAACTCCTACACCAAGTCCAACCCCTACGCCAACAACAACACCGCCACCACCGGTTAAATAATATAAAATAACAAGCCCCGGTAATTATCCATTACGATAGTTGCCGGGGCTTTTTGTTTAGTTATTAAAAATTACTGGCTTTTGCCTATCCCTATAGTGCTTTTATAATCATCTGTGTTTCTTATATTATCCAAATCCTCATCGGCAATAGCATATTGTTTTGCGTAGCCGCCGTCAATGGCTTTTTTTAGGTAGATATTCGCCTCATCGGGCTTATTCATGAGTGAGTAAAGGCAAGC
>CAIWRU010000047.1 GCA_903915155.1 uncultured Mucilaginibacter sp. | reverse complement strand
TAGCGCTGTTAATTTATGGTATGGACCTGGTGATACATTTTGTGCTGGATAAGTTTTATAAATCATTAGCCTAATTTGTACAAGATGAGCGATCAATTAAAATGGTACGTCGTTAGAGCTATTAGCGGCAAAGAAAAGAAGGTAAAACAGTATCTTGATGCTGAGGTAAGCCGTCTCGGTATCAGTCATCTTGTTCCACAAGTTTTAATACCTACTGAAAAGTATTACCAAATGCGCGATGGCAAAAAAATTGCCAAAGAGCGTAATTTTTTCCCGGGTTATGTTTTGATGGAAGCTGCACTTGACGGCGAATTGGAACACATCATCAAGAACATCAATAGTGTGATTGGGTTCCTGGGCGATAAAGCAGGTAATGCACAACCTTTGCGCCAAAGTGAAGTAAATCGCATCCTGGGTAAGGTTGATGAAATGAGTAGTCAGGGCGAGACCATGAATGTACCTTATTATGTAGGCGAAAGCGTTAAGGTAATGGATGGACCGTTCAATGGTTTCAGTGGTGTAATTGAGGAAGTGAACGAAGAAAAGAAAAAACTGAAAGTAATGGTAAAGATATTCGGGCGCCGTACGCCGCTTGAATTGAATTACATGCAGGTAGAGAAAGAGTAGTTGTTTAATTTGATTGAGTTGAATAGTTAACTGATCAATCTAATGACTACAAAAAATATTTAAATAAAAAGTGAAGTGTTTGGGAATGCGGGTTAAAACCATTTAACCTCATCAACTCAATCAACCACTCAAAACAAATGTTACATAGCTTCCACTTACTAACATTGAGTAATTAACAAATTAAATTAAAATGGCAAAAGAAGTCGGTGCGTTAGTAAAACTACAAGTAAAAGGCGGCGCTGCAAATCCATCTCCACCAATTGGCCCTGCATTGGGTGCAAAGGGTGTGAACATCATGGAATTTTGCAAGCAGTTTAATGCGCGTACCCAGGATCGTCCTGGTAAAGTGCTACCTGTAGTAATTACTGTGTATGTAGACAAGTCATTCGATTTTATCATCAAAACTCCTCCTGTTGCCATCCAGTTATTGGAAGCTACAGGTATCAAGAGTGGGTCGGCCGAGCCAAACCGTAAAAAAGTTGCCAGTGTAAACTGGGGACAGGTTGAAACGATAGCTAAAGATAAAATGACCGACTTGAACGCATTTACGGTAGAATCAGCCATGAAAATGGTGGCAGGTACTGCCCGCAGTATGGGGATCACTGTATCAGGTACAGCTCCCTGGAACAATTAATTTCGGATTTCGGAATTTCAATTTCGAATTTAAATTGAAATACTGAGAGCCGATCATTTACATTTTCGAACCAGGATACAGACAAGGAGTTAAATCCGGCATCAAAGATCTGAAGTTCGAAATAAAAATTAAATCAGTTTAAGAAAGTGGCAAGATTAACAAAAAATCAAAAAACGGCACTCTCCAAACTTGAGGCTAACAAGTCTTACTCATTACAGGATGCATCATCCCTGGTAAAGGATATAACCACTACCAAATTTGATTCATCAGTTGATATTGATGTACGCCTTGGTGTTGACCCCCGTAAAGCCAATCAAATGGTACGCGGTATAGCAACATTGCCTCATGGAACCGGTAAAACTGTGCGTGTACTGGTGCTTTGTACTCCTGAAAAGGAACAGGAAGCAAAAGACGCAGGCGCAGATTACGTAGGTTTGGACGATTACATCGCCAAGATTGAAGGCGGATGGACTGATGTTGATATTATCATTACTATGCCAAGCGTAATGGCTAAGGTAGGTCGTTTGGGTCGTATTCTCGGCCCGCGTAACCTGATGCCAAACCCTAAATCGGGTACCGTAACTGCCGAAGTTGGCAAAGCGGTTACTGAGGTAAAAGGTGGTAAGATCGACTTCAAGGTTGACAAAACCGGTATCATCCATGCTTCGATAGGAAAAGTATCTTTCCCTGCTGATAAAATTTACGAGAATGCATTAGAAGTATTGCAAACCATCTCGAAATTAAAACCATCTGCAGCAAAAGGTACTTACTTTAAAAGTATCCACATCTCTTCAACTATGTCGCCAGGTATCGAAATTGAAACTAAAACAGTAGCGGGGATCTAATCATGAATAAAGAAGAAAAACACGAACTTGTTCTTGCCCTCACTGAAAGGATTAAAGAGTACGGTAATTTTTATATTACTGATACCGCTAATCTGTCGGTTGCAAAAGTAAACGATATCCGTCGTAAATGTTTCGAAGTTGATATCACCATGCAGGTAGCAAAAAACAGCCTTATCAAAAAGGCCATGGAAGCTGCCGGCGGAGATTTCAGTCCGATATATGATGTTTTAAAAGGTTCATCATCTATTCTTTTCTCAAAATCAAGCACTGCTCCGGCAAAGCTGATCAAACAGTTAAGAAAAAGAGGTGAAAAACCAATTTTAAAGGCAGCTTACATCGATTCGGCAATATTTATCGGCGACAACCAGTTGGATACCTTGATCAACTTAAAATCGAAGGAACAACTGATCGGAGAGATCATTGGATTACTGCAATCACCAGCTAAAAACGTTGTTTCGGCACTGCAATCAGGCGGAAACAAACTGGCAGGAATTGTAAAAACATTACAAGAAAGAGGTTAACGGACACCTTTAAAGTTCGCAATTAAACACAACGTATTTAAAGAAAAATTAGAAATAAAATGGCAGATTTAAAATCATTTGCTGAACAGTTGGTAAACTTGACAGTAAAAGAAGTTAACGAATTAGCTCAGATATTGAAAGACGAGTACGGTATTGAGCCGGCTG
>CAIWRU010000046.1 GCA_903915155.1 uncultured Mucilaginibacter sp. | reverse complement strand
TTGGTGTTTTAGTGGTAGATAAACAACTGCATTTTGCTGAGACCAAAGACATGGGTTTCCGGAAGGATGCGATTATTAACTTTTATGTGCCTTTTGATTTTAATAATCCTAACCATAAGAAATTTGTTTTAAAACAACAGCTAAGTAATATACCCGAAATACAAGCGGTAAGCCTTGGCAATCAATCGCCGGCCTTTAACGGAACAATGACTACAGAGGTAGCTTATAAAGAAAAAGGCAAGAATATTAATCTTGAGGTAAGTTCGCGCGATGGCGACACATCATATTTAAGTGTATACCATATTGCTTTGGTAGCAGGCAGGAATGTGGTTGCTTCTGATACAGCTAACGAGTTATTGATAAATGAAACGCTGGCTAAGCAAATCGGGTTTATCCACCCGTCGGACGCCGTTGGCCATACCCTATCGTTTGGCAACGGTATGTTACCCATTGTTGGCATAATGCACGATTTTAACCAGGCTTCGGTTCGTTCTGCTGTTACACCGTTAATTTATTATAGCTCGCCAAAAAGCGGTTATGTAATGCATGTTGCTTTGCAAAGCAATCCGGCTTCGTGGAACAAGGCTATTGCGAAAATGACGGCAGCCTGGAAAAGTGTTTACCCGGATGTTGATTTTGATTACACCTTTCTCGACAAACAGGTGGAAAGCTTTTATAAGGAGGACAGTCAATTATCACTGTTACTAACATGGGCCGCCGGTGTTGCTATATTGATAAGTTGCCTGGGCATGCTGGGGTTGGTTATATTCATGACCAATAAACGCGTGAAAGAGATAGGCGTGCGTAAAGTGCTTGGCGCTTCCGTAACGCAGATCATAACACTCCTGGCGGGTGATTTTGCCCGGCTTCTTGTTACTGCCTTTATTATAGCTGTGCCAATAGCCTGGTGGCAAACACACCAATGGCTCCAGAATTTCGCCTACCATACCCAACTAAGCTGGTGGGTGTTCCTGGCGGGGGGCATGTTCATGATCGTAATAGCTTTGATAATAGTTAGCATAAGGGCTGGCAAAGCTGCCATAGCTAACCCTGTAAAAAGCCTGCGGACGGAATAAGCAGCAAGCTTGCAAACCTATTTCGCTGCTATGCTACAAAGCATGTTTGTTTTACAACAGGTGCGGCGGGTAATAATTCATAATATGAATTAATTAAATCATGAGATAGGGGATACCCCCTGTTTTATACTCTATCTGTTAAAGCAACCAGTATGCCACAGCCATATTTTACTGATAATTTAAAAATAGTTTGAAAATAATTTGCATATACGAAATCTATCGTACTTCTTTGTACGAAGATGTTCGTAGTTTGGTAATGTGCCTTTAAATTAAATTGAGCACATTTTTTTTGCAACCGGTGCAACCTATTGCATTTCTATAGTGTCTTATATACAACAAATGAAATAAGGAAACTAAAATTTAAAATTATCATGAAAATAATAAAACTACTTACCCCTGCCATTATAGTGATGATGGCTTGCGGCATTGCAAGGGCCGGCAATACCAAAGATGAAAGCACACTTACAAAAGCACACGCTATAAACACGTATGTTGATGCCATGACCCGCGGGAAAATGGATGGATTGAGTGATGTGATAGATCAATCGGCAAAATTTACCATGATGCAGGGAAAGCATATTGGCAGCTATGGCAAAAAACAGATGCTTGAATTTTTATCGAAAATAAAAAACGTTGAAGAAGATTGTACTACCAGTACATCAACCTTTGAAAGTAATACTAATGTAACTGTGGTTAAGGTCGATATGCAATTTAGCACCTTTACCCGCAGCAATTATGTAACCATTGCCAACACAGGCAATGGCTGGAAGATCATAAACGTATATTCCGTATTTAACTAGTTTCAATATTTGAGTTACGTTTAGTGTTTATGAGTTGCTCCCTGCCAGGCGGGGAGCTTTTTTTTGCCTTTATTTTACGTAAGGCTGCAACACTGCCTGCCATTTATCATAGCCCTTGCTGTTTAAATGCAGGTAGTCTGACAGGAAAAGGCTTGAATCAGGGGCCGTGGTACCCGGTTTATAAATAGCATCAACCAAATTAATATAATGGCTTTGGGGCTTGTTATCCAGGTATGCTTTTATCAATGCGTTGGCCGCGTAAACTTCGGCAAAGTATTTGGCACGCGATGGGCTTGGTTTTATCGATAGGTAATATATTTCGGCATCGGGAAGTTTTTGCCGAATCATGGTGTAAAGTTTTATAAATTGTTCCGATACAAATGTTGATGACTTGCCCGCGGCAATGTCGTTCTCGCCTGCGTAAATAAATATTTTGCGGGGATGATAAGGGAACAGAATGTAAGGTGTGTAATAATCAACCAGCTGCCAAAGCTCGCAGCCGCCAACGCCGCGGCGTATAATAGGCTCATTGGCAAAACGCTGTTCAAGATCGGTCCATTTGCGTATGGACGAACTGCCGATGAACAGTATGCCGTTAGGTTTAGGGAAACTTAAACTATCCTGGTGCTTAAACGCACGTATCTCGTTATCAAAAGGAAACCCCTGTTGCGCAAAAACCCGACCAGCAAATGCTATGAATAAAAAGAGGAGCATTAATTTTGTTTTCATATTTTTATAGGTGGTGATTAAACCTTTGTATTAAAAATTCATCTTGCTAATGTAAAAATACGATTGGGTAAATCATTATGTTTTGAAAACTGCGTTATTAGCCATATGAATAAAAAATATCTTTCAATAATACTCTTGTTTTTAGTGAACTGTGCCATTGCACAAGTAAAATACACGGCGAACAAATCAACCGTCACCTTTAAAATAAAAAATTTAGGCATTAATACAGGCGGTAGCATAGGCGGCGTACAGGCCAATATTGTGTTCGATGCGAATAAACTGGAATCGAGCAGCATTGAGGCAACAGCCGAAGTGACCACTATAAATACCGATAACGATATGCGCGACGAGCATTTAAAAAGTGATTCGTACTTTGATGTTGCCAAATACCCAAGGATCACGATAAAGTCGGTAAGCCTGAAACATAAAAGCGGTACCAATTACACAGGGCAGTTTAATGTAACCATTAAAGACAAAACCCTGCCGTTGGAAATCCCATTTACATACGTTGAGAGCGGCAACACAGCATCGTTTAATGGTGTTTTAAAATTGAAACGTTCAGCCTTTGGAATAGGTGGCAGCACACTTACGCTGAGTGATGACGTTACTGTTTCTATTGATGTGGAAGCAAGTAAATAACAGAAATATTTTTTAAATTTGTTATATGACCACACTCACCATAGAAATTCCGGAAAAGGGCAAAAAAAAGCTTACCGACCTTGTTGCAGCGCTGGGTGGAAAAATAGTTACTGTTGAAACTGCTAAGAAACAGGATGCATCAACACGAAAAAAACAAATATTGGCCGATCTTGAAGAATCTGTTGCATTTGTTAAACAGCACGAGGCAGGAAAAGTAGTGGCCAAAACTATTGAGCAATTGCTTGATGAACTTTAAGATACTATCTACGCCACCTTTTGAACGTGAATTAAAAAGGCTTTCGAAAAAATACACATCAATAAAAGGTGACTTATCAGCACTGATCATTTTATTGATGAACGATCCAAATACCGGCAAGCCATTAGGAAATAATTGTTTTAAGATACGAATGGGCATTACCTCAAAAAATAGAGGTAAATCTGGTGGTGCAAGGGTAATTACTTATGTGAAAATTACCGACGAAATTATTTACCTGCTTTCAATTTATGATAAGGCTGATACTGATTCAATTGCGGACAATGAGATATTAAGCCGAATTAAGGATATGTGACCATTTAAAAATATTGCCGCCCGTCGCTGTGTGTTTCCCCTCTTAACATAAATTTAATCCCCATCCATAAACGCTCTCATTTACAAATTGTAAATTAGGCGTATGAAATTGCGCGTACTTGTTTTAATTAACGCGGCTGCGGTAGCTATCACCCTTTCGGCCGTTAACTATTATTTTCAGCATAGCTGGTATGATGTTGCCATCACCTTCGGGGTAACCATTGTTACCAGTTTTTTGGTGTTTTATTATTTGATCGAGAAATACATCTACTCAAAAATAAAACTCATTTATAAGCTTATCCATAACCTTAAACTTGGCCGCGACCTGCGCGACGCACTTGGGGAACATGTAACCGCCGACCCCATAAACGATGTGGAGCAGGAAGTAAAGGAATGGGCGAAATTGAAAAAGACGGAGATAGACGAGCTGCGCACCCAGGAAAAATTCCGCCGGGATTTTTTGTCGAACATATCGCACGAATTTAAGACACCACTTTTTGCCATACAGGGTTATATTGAAGCCATACAGGATGATGAGTTTGAGGACCTGGATATGGCAAAGGACTTTATGCAGAAAGCTTCGCGTAATGTTGACCGGCTGAGCTATTTGATAAAGGACCTTGACGAAATATCGAAACTGGAAACAGGTGAGCTGGCTATAAACTACACCAAATTTAAAATAAACGACCTGATAAAAGAGGTGTTTGAATCAATGGAGCGCAAGGCCGATCAGCACCACATCAAACTAATTTTTAAACAGAAGTATGATGAGCCCATCGTGGTAAATGCAGATCGTGAAAAAATAATACAGGTGCTGATCAACCTGATAGATAATTCGTTTAAATATGGCAAGGAAGGCGGCAGTACGTCGGTAAGCCTATTTGAACTGCATGAGCAGGTACTGGTTGAAGTAACTGATGATGGTATTGGTATTGAAGAAAAGAATCTGCCGCGCCTTTTTGAACGCTTTTTCCGTACCGATACCAGTCGTTCAAGGCAGATAGGGGGATCGGGTTTGGGATTGGCAATTGTGAAGCACATTATTGAGGCGCATCAGCAAACCATAAATGTGCGCAGCACCGAGGGATTAGGGTCAACTTTTGGCTTTACTTTACAGAAAGCCAAGCCCACTTTACAATTCCCTAACATTCCTGTTTTAAAAACTTAACATTAACTTAACATTGCAAATGTACCTTTGACCAAATCGCAACAATTATATGTCATTAAACAGCATATTCCAGTACTTTGTCCCGAAGGATAAAAAGATCTTTTTTCCATTATTTGAACAGGCAGCCAGCAATGTTGTAGCAATAGCAACAGTGTTAGTTGAGGCGGTAAATTCGGCCAGCCCCGCCACCCGCGAGGAGCTTTATAAACAGATAGACAAACTGGAAAACAAAGGCGATGAGCTTACCCACCAGATATACCTGGAACTGGGAAAAAACTTTATTACGCCGTTTGACCGTGAAGACATACATGCTTTAGCCACTGCTATTGACGATGTTGCCGATAATATACAAGGCGCTGCCAACCGCATGAGCCTATACCGTATTGATGAATTTAACGACCATATACGCAAACTTAGCGACCTGATACTACAAGGCAGTATAGACCTTGAAAAAGCCGTTAGGGGTTTGAAAGACCTGCGTAACGTACGTAACATAGCCGATTCATGCATCAGGATAAACAGTATTGAGAACCAGGCCGATTATGTATTCGACCGCGCAGTTGCCGATCTGTTTCTGTATGAAACGGATGCCATAAAACTTATAAAATATAAAGAAATACTGGCCGCACTTGAAAATGCCACCGATATGTGCGAGGATGCCGCCAACGTAATGGAATCAATATTAGTTAAAAACGCCTAAGCATAAATGGTAACATCCCTACTTGTTGTTGTAGTTGCGCTGGCACTGATATTTGATTATACCAACGGCTTTCACGATGCCGCCAACTCCATAGCTACCATAGTATCTACCAAAGTGTTAACGCCCTTTCAGGCGGTTCTTTGGGCTGCAGCATTTAATTTTTTGGCCTATTTTGTGGTGAAAGATCACAAGGTTGCCAATACGGTATCAAAAATAGTTAACGAGCATTTTATTACCATGCACGTAATACTGGCCGGGCTAATCGCCGCTATTACATGGAACTTAACCACCTGGTGGTTTGGTATTCCGTCCAGCTCGTCGCATACGCTTATTGGTGGGTTTGCAGGGGCAGGTATAACTAATGCATTGTACCTGGGTGTAAATGGCATCACTGCTATTAATTTAAAATTAGTATTAACTACCATTGCTTATATAGTGCTGGCACCAATTATTGGCCTGTTAATAGCCTACATTATAACTATTATTATTTTGCATGTATGTAAACGAGCGCGGCCCTCCACGGCCGAGCGATGGTTTAAAAGGCTGCAATTAGTGTCATCGGCTTTATTAAGTTTTTCGCATGGTACAAATGATGCGCAAAAGGTAATGGGTATTTTATATGTAACGCTTATTGCCTCAAATGTGATAAAAAGCGGCGCGGCAATGCCCAACTGGATACCATTGGCTTGTTACTCAGCTATTGCGCTGGGAACGATGTCGGGCGGATGGAAAATAGTAAAGACCATGGGCACCAAGATAACCAAGATAACCCCATTGGAGGGCTTTAGCGCTGAAACAGCGGGTGCAGTAACATTGCTGATAACCGAGCAATTTGGCATACCTGTATCAACCACACATACCATTACGGGCTCTATTATAGGCGTAGGTTTAACCAAGCGTGTATCTGCCGTGCGCTGGGGGGTTACCATTAACCTTATCTGGGCCTGGATCATCACCATACCTATTTCGGCGCTTATAGCCGGGCTGGTATTTGTAGCGCTTAGGGCGATAGGGTAAATTGATTTCGAAATTCGAATGTTCGATTTCGAATTTTTTGGCTATTCCCCTGCCGAGAGTTCTTGCGATATGTGCGCCAAAAACAATTTAAATTTTATCGCCGATAACTTTTTTGTTAATTTGGTAGCATATGAAGAAGATACTTATCCTTATACCTTTGGTATTTATTGCCGTAACCGGAATTCAAACAATAACACGCAGCGCGCAGGCTTATGCGCAGGACCCATCGGCACTGCAAATGGCAGGCGGCCTTAAAGATGCGCTTTTGCAGGGAACTGGTAAAAGTACTAACCAGTTATCGGCCGTGAATGGTTTCTTTGGGAACGCAGCCGTTAAAATACTTTTCCCGCCCGAGGCACAAAAAGCAGAGAAAACTTTACGAAGGATAGGTTTGAACAGTTTGTGCGATAAGGTAATACTCTCAATGAATCGCGCTGCCGAGGATGCAGCCAAACAGGCCGAACCTATATTTGTTGATGCCATTAAGCATATGAGCTTTACTGATGTTACCAATATTTTATTAGGCAAACAGGACGCAGCTACCCAGTATTTTAAACGCGCCACCACTGCGCAATTAATAGCTAAGTTTAAACCCATTATAAAAGTAAGTCTTGACAAGGTAGGTGCTACCAAATACTATGGTACTGCTGCAGGCGAGTATAATAAACTACCATTTGTATCGCACATTAACCCCGATATAAGCGATTATGCCACTCAAAAAGCTATCGACGGAATTTTTGTTGAAATAGCGCTTGAGGAATTGAATATCCGCAAAAATATAGGCGTACGTTCAACCCCGCTGATGAAGACAGCCTTCTCGTTTGCTGATAAGGTTAAGAAAGGGTTATAGATTAACCAGTTATTGATGTTGTTGCAGTTGCTTTTTGTAGTCTTTTTTCCAATCGATATAGCCTAGGATGGCAATTATGATGTATCCCGCGTACATAAATGCGGTTAGATCAAGATGCTTAAAAATATAAACGCCCACATAAATTACATCTACAAAGATCCATATCAACCAGTTCTCTAAAATTTTTCGCGCCAGCCACACCTGCGCCACCAAACTACAGGCCGTACAAAAGCTGTCGATGTAAGGATAAGAAGCAGGGGTGTATTTTAAGCCGGTACCCAATATCACGGTGAAAACTATAATGGCTAATACCGACCATAAAAATTCTTTATAAGTAATAATTGCGACAGGGATCTTACTTTCATCGGCAGGTTTTTTGGCCCAGTAATACCAGCCGTAAATATTCATCACCATAAAATAAACCTGCAGGCCCATATCGGCATACAAGTGTGTATTGAAGAAAATGAAGATGTATATGCCTACACTGACAATAGCAACCGGCCAATTCCATATCTTATTTAAGGCAGCCAGTATAACACAGGCAAAACCGGTTATTACACCAATTACTTCAAGCAGGCTTTGCTGTTGCCACCAGTGTTGCAGGGCGTGTATGATTTGCATGGGGCAAATGTAGTAATCAGAGATTAGTTAATTAGAGATTAGTTTAGAACTGCGTTACCTAATCTCTGATCTCCAATTAACTAATCTCTATCTACCTACCAAATCTTTACCCGCTTATCAGGGTCAACCCACATCTTTTCGCCCTTTTTGACACCAAAAGCTTCGTAAAATTCGGGCAGGTCGCTAAAGGGGCCGTTAACGCGCAGGAAGGCTGGCGAATGCTCGTTGGTCAATATCTGGCTCGAGAGACTTTCCTTGCGATCCTCTTCCATCCAGCTGAGGGCATAGCCTAAAAAGAAACGCTGCATGGGGGTAAGGCCGTTTATGGTTTTATTATCCTTGTACTGCTGTGTTTTTTTGAATGCTGTAATACCTATAGCTAAACCGCCAAGGTCGGCAATGTTTTCGCCTTGTGTGGCTTTGCCGTTAACGTGCAGTCCGTAAACAGTGTATGCGCTGAACTGGTCGATGATGACCTTTGTACGTTGTGTAAATTTTACCGAATCTGCAGGCAGCCACCATTCTTTTAAATTGCCCTGCGCGTCAAACTGGCGGCCGTCATCGTCAAAACCATGCGTCATTTCGTGGCCTATTACCGATGCGGCTGCATAACCGTAAACAACGGCATCGTCAACATCTTCATCCTTTATGCCGGGGATTGTAAACTGTGCGGCAGGCAATACGATCTCGTTATTCGATGGGTTATAATAAGCATTATAAGTTTGCGGAGTAATGCCCCATTCGGTACGGTCGACAGGTTTGCCCAGTTTATTGGCATTGAATAAATAGGCGAATGTATTGGCCCGCATTACGTTCAGTGCATATGGTCCGCGATCGATGGTGAGGCTTGAATAATCTTTCCATTTATCGGGATAGCCAACTTTTGGCGTTACTTTCGACAGCTTATCATATGCCTTTTGCTTGGTTTGTTGGCTCATCCAGTCCAGTTTTTCAATATGCTCCTTAAAAGCCTGGCGCATGGCTTCAACCATATCCACGTAGCGTTTTTTTGTTTTTTCGGGGAAATATTCTTTTACAAATATCTGCCCTAATACTTCACCCATTAAGGCGTTTTCGTGGTTCAATACCCTTTTCCAGCGCGGTAACTGCGCTTTGTTGCCTCTTATAACTGTTCCGTAAAAACGAAAAGTTTCATCATCGAATGGTTTGCTAAGGAAACCGGCGTATTCACTTACAAGGTTTTTGGTGAGGTAGTTTTTCCAATCAGCCAAACTGTAAGTTGTAAGCGCTTTGTTTAGTGCCCTGTAATATTCGGGCTGACCAACAATAACAGTATCAACACCCCTGTATTCCATTTTTTCAAATGTTGACTTCCAGTCGATTGCAGGCACTAACTTACTAAGTCCGGCGACAGGCATTTTATTATAGTTATGGTACGGGTCGCGCAAGTCTTCCAGCTTTCTTGAGCTATCGGCAAAAAACTTTTCTAAAGCATAAGTTTTTGCCGTGGCCGAAGCAGCAGCTGCAGGGCTTAGGCCCGATAAAGTGTACAGCGTAGGCAGATGTTTCTGCTGGTAATCGTTGCGGATAGTAACGCTATGTGGGTCGGTATTGAAATAATAATCGCGGTTTGGCAGGCCTATGCCGTCCTGGCCAAGGTGCATCACCGTTTTGCCGCTGTTTTTTTCATCCTGCCCCACGTAAGCGCCAATTGGGTTGTCCACACCTATTGTTGCCAGGTGGGCAAATTCATCAACCAAACTATTAACATCATGTATGGCGGCAATTTTATCAAGCTCGGGTTTTAATGGCGATAACCCCTGCTTTTCAATATCAACCGTATCCATCCCCGAAAAATAGAAATCGCCTATCTTTTGGGTGTTGGTGCCTTTGGCTGCATTGGCAGTAAGGGCATCCTCGTTAATTTTTTTCAGCTTATCGCGCAGCTCTTCCTCAACAAGATCGCCCACACCCCACGATGAATAAGCGGGCGGTATCGGATTTTTGTTGATCCAGGTACCGTTGGCATATTTAAAAAAATCGTCGCCTGGTTTTACGGTAGTGTCGCGGTCGGTATACACGGGGTCGTTAGCTATAGTGGTACTATTGCTTTGCTTGCATGCGTTTAAGACAAGCGTGGCAAAAGCGCCGGCAACCAATGCCACAATAAGTAATGTTTTTTTCATATGTGCTTTAGCTTTGTATGCAATTAAATACAGTGAATGTATGTAAAAATGGAAAATGTATATATTTCTTTCAGGATAAAACTATCGGTTAATATATCCAAACCTACAATAAAGAACTTTATTGTAAAAAGTGAAAATGTAAAAACACGTTGATTTTGAGTTTTTTATTACGTCAACAGCTGAAATTTAACTGTGCGTAATGGTTTTTTTACATAATCGAAATAAATTATGGGTTGAAGTGTAAAATTGTGGCTTTACATTTGTTTATAATAAATCGGTCCTGCATTTACCTGTGTAGAACGAATGAAAAACATCTACATATTAAAAATGAATTCTCAGACACCCAAGCTGAGTATTTTTGTTCTTTGTTTTGGGTTTAATCAATAGTTTAAATTAATTAGGGGAAAG
>CAIWRU010000045.1 GCA_903915155.1 uncultured Mucilaginibacter sp. | reverse complement strand
TTATAATTATATTTAACAAGTTTGTGACAGTAAAAAAAATATTTCTTAGAACTACCAATAAAAGGCATATCTCAGACCGTGCAATTTATAAAAGGTTTAAAAGGCCTCGCCCAAATTTATCAAGCCGGCCTGGTAATTTTTACTAAAGGCGTAATCAATACAAATATTGGTGTTCGACCTTTTGTTGAACTTTATACGCAAGCCTGTACCGCCCGCAGGGTGCCAGTATTCAAAGCGGTTTGTGTTTATCTCGCTGGTTGAGTTTATGTTGGCGAACACTACAAAGCCCAATAACCCGTCGCGGGTAATATCGCGACGAAATTCGCTTTCAAAATAAAACAAACGCTGGCCGCGATAACGGCTTTGTTCAATACCCCTACCCGACCTCTGGTATGGATCCATCCCTATACTGGGCAGGTCGAGATAAGGCGTACCGGGGGTTAATGATGTCCAGTAATAGCTCCAAAACGCAAGTATATTCTTGGGGCCATAGTTGGTAATGGATACATATTTGCGCAAATCGATATATAACGACTGCCAGTTGTTATTGCTACCAAAAGGCACTGCACTATACCTGTAAATAAGATTGGCATATACACCCGGCACAGGGTTTATTGAATTATTACGCGTATCGTATAATAAGTTAACAGTGGGTCCTGATGAAAAGAAGGTTTGATCGGCCATGGTGCCGTATTTGTAGCCGGTATATTTTCTAAATGCATTATCGTTCGGCGACGTGATATCAAGGTCAATATAAGAATCAAAGTCGTACCCTATACCCGCGAAAAAATATGAGGTAATGCGCTTTAAGGCGCTTTGGTAAAACCGCACATACTTATAATTCAATAAAAAGCTATTGCTTTCGGGCTGGTTACCAATCAGCCCCCAGGTGTAGGTTGGATATACCAGGAAACGCGTATCGCCCTGTATGTTCCAGTTGTCGTTATTTAGCCAGATATTTGAACGGATGGGTATGCCATAGCGCCCTTTAAGGTTGAAATAAGGTGTAAAACTTATACTTGAAAGTTTGGTATTAGCCTTTTCGCCCAGATAAAAGCCCATAGTTGTTGAAGTAATGAGCGCCCGGCCAGGCCCCTGTACGCCCGTAGCTACAGGCAAAAACGAAAAATATATTTTCCCCTTTTTTTGGCCGGTATCGGGCCTGGGTTTTACTTTATATATCGACCGGAAAATATCGATGAGGTCGCGTTGCTGTACGGTATCAGGGCTGTAATATGCCGTATCAATGCTTTTGTAAATATTTTGCGCGAATAAGGCACCGGGCAATAAACAGAAAAATAATACCGGCAGTCTTCTTATCATACGTTAAAAACGGCAAAGTTTTCACTTAGGTTTTGATTTTAGGAAGATAACGAAAAGACGGCAACTTTAAGTATAGGCGAAGCCTCATTAACGCTATTTAACAAAAATATTTAGTATTAACACCCCGCACAGGCCCACTACGGCCACAATTGATTCCATTACCGACCATGAGCGGAAGGTATCTTTTATGGAGAGGTTGAAGTACTCTTTGAACATCCAAAAGCCACCATCGTTAACGTGTGAGCAGGCAAGGCTACCCGCCCCTATAGCCAACACCATTAAGTTGGGGTTTACATGGCCCTGTAGTACCAACCCCGATACAATGCTTGCGGCAGTTAAACCCGCAACCGTGGCCGACCCAATGCAAATACGGATAATAGCAGCTATGAGCCAGCCCAAAATAAGCGGCGACAGGCTTACGGTTTGCAATTGGTTGGCTATTTGCGTGGTAACGCCGCTATCGGTAAGTACTTGTTTAAATGCACCCGAACCGCCGATTATCAATAAGATGAGGGCAATATCCTTTATAGCATCAGCGTAAACTATAGCCAGTTCGCTCATTTTTTTACGCTGGCATACCCCCAAAGTAAAGGTTGCTGTTATTAACGATATGATCATTACTATAACCGGGTCGCCAATAAAACTTAATCCCTTTTGCAGCAAACCTTTTACCGGGATAATGAGAGGCAATAGGGATGTTAGCATTAACAATATAACAGGTAACAGCGCCGTAAAAAAACTGTTAAAACCACCGGGAAGTTTATCGGCAGGTAATTCATCTGCTACAAAGGCTTTTAATGGGTTCGATGGTATTTTTTTTAATGTTTGGGCGAAGACCGGCCCTGCCAGCACAATAGCCGGAATGGCAACTATAAGCCCATAAAACAGCGTAAGCCCCATATTGGCATGAAACATAACCACCAACGCCGTTGGCGACGGGTGCGGCGGCAAAAACCCATGCGTAACCGATAAAGCGGCCAGCATAGGCAAACCTATATAAACTGCAGGCTGTTTATATTTATAAACTATCGAGAATATAAATGGCACCAGCAGGACAAAGCCTATGTTGTAAAATAAGGGTATGCCCACAATAAAACCGGTAACTACCAGCGCCCATTGAATATGCTTCACGCCTACCGCGTTTACCATTGATTCGGTTATTTTTTGGGCGGCACCGCTAACGGCTATTAGTTTACCAAGCATAGCGCCCAGGCAAATAATTATAGCCAGCGAACCAAGTGTATCGCCCAAACCCTTTTGTACCGATGCCGATACCTTACCTACAGGTATGCCCAGCATAAGCCCTGCCGTTATAGATACGATAAGAAAAGCGAGAAATGGATTTACTTTGGCCCAGGTAACCAGCACCACCAGTAAAGCAAGGCAAAACAGGATAGAAATAAAGGCCATTATAATTGTTAGCTTTTTTGCAACCCAACTAAAGTAATAACAATTGTTGATTTTGAGTTTTTTGCGCGATAGTATTTTATCTATATTTAGGTAATAAATTAATGACACGTGCCATGCGACCTAAATTATTATTAAGAATAGCTGCTTTCTTTATCTTATTTGTGGCGATAGGTCACACCATAGGCAACTGCACCCGCAAAGCCATCACCGATGCCCGGCAACAGGAGATATTTAAAAAAATGGCAGACTATAGGTTCGACTTTAACGGATCGATGCGCAGTTGGGATAATTTTTATGATGGCATGAGCTTGGATGTTTCCCTAACGCTAGTAATATTTACCGTTTTACTATGGCTGATATCCGGATCGGCAAATAAGTATCCTGTGTTTTGCACCAGTTTGTTGTGGGCGATACTTGCTTGTTTTATTGGTTTTACCATAATAGGCTTTTTATACTTTTTTATTGTACCTGCCACTTGTACATTGATTGCCAGTCTGTTGGTAACAGTAGTTATATTTCAACTGAGAAAATTATCCCCCATAAATAGTGTATTATGAAACCATCATGAGCCACAGCTCACAAGCCTAAATGAATAAAAACGGCTCATGATAGCTTCATTACCATTAAAAACGGCGAAGCCCTCTTGAGTGCCTATTAAAAACAAATTACAACACGAAAAAACAAATTAAACTAATGAAAAAAGTAACCGGAATAGGCGGCATCTTCTTTAAATGCGATGACCCGAAACAAATGAAAGACTGGTACGCAAAAAACCTCGGCCTGCCTGTTGAGGACTATGGCACCAATTTTCAATGGCGCGATTTTGACGACCCTGAAAAAATAGGTTCTACCGTATGGAGCCCTTTCAAGAAGGATACCAAACATTTCGAACCATCGAAAAAAGACTTTATGATAAACTACAGGGTTGAAAACATTGAACAACTGGTGGAGCAATTAAAAAGTGACGGCGTTACTATTATAGACGAAATTGTGAGTTACGAAGGCTACGGCAAATTTGTACACATACTTGATCCCGAAGGGAATGCCATTGAGTTGTGGGAGGGATAGCAATAGTCTTGAGTCCTGAGCCTATAGTCTTAAGTCAAAAATTAAAGCCATTTTATGTTTGATCACACTGCAATAACACTAACCTTACTATCTTCGCAAACGACTACTGACTCGCGGCTCAAGACTAAGGACTACATTGCATGACTAACAAACGTTATTTTTTCCTGATACTGATACTTGGTACACTAACGGCACTTAGTCCGTTTAGTATTGATATGTATTTGCCCGGTTTCCCGGCTATAGCAAAAGATCTGCATACCACTACCGCAGAAGTTGCGCGCTCGTTATCAAGCTTTTTCATCGGCCTGGCATTCGGCCAATTGCTTTACGGCCCGCTGATGGACAGGTTTGGGCGCAAACGACCGTTATATTTTGGGTTGATATTGTATATTGTTGTTTCGGTGGGCTGTTTTTCGGCTAAATCAATCAATGTGCTTATCGCGTTGCGTGCGGTACAGGCTTTAGGCAGCTGTGCGGCTGGTGTGGCATCAATGGCTATGGTGCGCGATATTTTCCCGGTTAAGGATAATGCTAAAGTATTCGCGCTACTTATACTGGTGCTCGGTGCATCCCCCATGATAGCGCCAACCGTTGGCAGCTACCTTACCGCCGCGCTCGGCTGGCAATCGGTATTTATTATGCTGATGAGTATAGCCATACTGATATTGATAGCAGTAATTTTCAGCCTGCCCGAAAGTTATAAACCCGATACTACCTACTCGTTAAAGCCGCTGCCCATCATCAACAGCTTTTTAGGGGTGATAAAAGTACCGCAGTTTTATACCTATGCCATTGCTACTTCGCTGGCTTTCGCTGGCCTATTTGCTTATGTAGCGGCATCACCGGCGATATTTATGGAGTTTTTTCATGTAAGCGGCAAAACTTACGGATGGATATTCGCTTTACTGTCCATAGGCTTCGTCGGTTCGAGCCAGGTGAACAGCGTACTATTGCGTTATTTTCGCAGCGAGCGTATTGTAGTAGTGGCCTTAAGCTGGCAGGCTATAATAGCCATCATATTCCTGGTCGGGTCATATTACCACTGGTTCGGGCTGTATGGCACCCTTGTTATGATATTTTTAATATTATGCGGCGTAGGTATCACCAATCCCAATGCATCGGCACTATCGTTAGCCCCGTTTTCAAGAAACGCAGGAACGGCATCGTCCTTAATGGGCACCATGCAACTGGGCATAGGCGCGTTATCCAGCTTTAGCGTGAGCCTATTTAGCGGCACCGCCACTTTACCCTTAGCGGGTATAATGATGGCATCATCAGTTGTCGCATTGATCGTGTTGCTGGTAGGGCGAAGGAAAATTGTGAATGAAGTAAAAGTGGATAAGAATGCAGTGTCAGGCATTGGGCATTAGCCCCCTCCGCCCCCTGGCCGCGTGCCGCCTTAGCTTCAGCGGTGGCGCAAAGCGGAACTTGATTTGCATATTTATCCCAACACTTCATCAATTACTCCAAACTCCTTTGCTTCTTCAGCTATCATCCAGTAGTCGCGGTCGCAAACGTCGTGTACCTTTTGGTAATCTTGCCCACTGTGTTTGGAGACAATATCATACAGTTCCTTTTTTACCTTCAATATCTGCGTGGCCGTGATCTCGATATCCGATGCCTGGCCCTGGATACCACCCAATGGCTGATGCAGCATCACCCGCGAGTGACTGAGCGCCGCCCGCTTACCCGCCGCGCCGCCACACAGCAATATAGCTCCGAAGGACAAGGCCATCCCCGTACAAATAGTAGCCACGTCCGGGCTGATGAGCTGCATAGTATCATAGATTCCGAACCCTGCATAAACCTCGCCACCAGGCGAGTTGATATACATCTGTATATCCTTTTTGGCATCGGTTGACTGCAGGAACAGCAACTGTGCCTGTACAATATTGGCAATATTGGCTTCAACAGGCGCTCCTAAGAAAATTATCCTGTCCATCATCAACCTCGAGAATACATCCATTTGGGCCACGCGCAGCTCGCGTTCTTCGGTTATGTAGGGCGTCATGGCTGTAGGGAACGTGCTTCGTTCAACCTGGGCTATATAATTATCTATCCGTTCGGTTTTTACATGGCAATGCCCGGCCGCAAATTTGCGGAACTCATTTTTGTCGATATTCATAAAATTTTAGCTTATGGTTTTTTAAATAGCCGCCTTATTTTTTGGCGGAAGCTTAAGTGTTCACTATCTGTGAATAATTTTTGATGTACGGCTTCAATTTCATTTTTCAATTGCGCACGACCATAATTATTGATGATAGCATGGGTCTTGCCCTGCCATAAAACTTTATCGCGCAAAGCAGGGTCGAGGATAAGTTGCGCCTCGAATAACAATGCATCCCCGGTATTAGCCTTGCCAGACAGGTACTCCTCGATCTGCCGGGTTTCATTCCACAAAGTCTTCATACTGTAATGCTTTTTGTTTAATGGTTTCCCTTACTTTTTCAAGGCACTTGTATTTTTGCACCGTAGCCGAACGTATGCCCGAAAATCCAAACGTTTCGGCTATCTCGTTAAGCGGCGCTTCATCGTAATAGAAGCTTTTTAGCAATTCCATGCACTTGCTCCCCGCCTTTGTTAAAAAACGCATTAGGCGATGTGTAGATGGTTCTTCTTCATCTGCAATTGAAACATCCATCCCGTCCAGCGGAACAGCGTGTTTACCATCACTGAATTTCCGAAGCCATAAATGCTTGGCTATCCCCACAAGGTAGGCCGTTTCATCTATATCATCATTCAAAACCTGCTGCACGGTTTTCTCATAATAAATAACCAGCGCATCATGAAATACATCTTTGGCCTCATCAAATGAACCACCCCGGCGACTGATATATTTAGCCACAACAGGGAACGCCTTTTTATAAAGGATGGTAAAAAACTCTTCGCGGTTATGGATGAAATGCATAATTACGTTTTTATTATAAGTGCAATTTACTGCAGAAATATCACCATTTATTTAAAAAAAATTATTGCTTCACCGCGGTAACCCTTGTCCCGTGCTCGCCCAATGTTTCAAACACGATGTTTTTGTCATCAATTTTCGATACATAAAACGGGAAGGTACGTTTGCCACCGGGTATATCTTCAGTGTAGTTTATATTTTGATGGTCGATGGTAAATACGCCTTTTGACAATATCTGCCCGCCCCAGATGATTATGAGACTATCTTTTGAAGTGATACGTACAGATGGAGATGCTTCTTGCAAGGCTTCGTGGCCTACACTGTCGGGCGGGGTTTCATTGGGATTCTCGACTTTAATGTATTTCCAGGTGCCGTAAAGGCTTTCGGGTTTTAAATTGGGCTTGCAGGCGCTTAGTATAAACAGTAATAATATAGCAGGCAGGTATTTCATTATGCTAATTTATAAAAATAGCCCTGTATTAGTTTAAAACTTCTTTTTGGCGGTTGTCCTGCTGCGGTCTTCAGCTTTTTTTACTTCATCTTTCTCACTTATGGGCGATTCAGTTTTTAGCAGTTCCTTGCCTTTATAGTTATTTCCTACTTTATCGGATGATGGCTTTGTTTTCATGGCCCGGGAGATTAATGTATTAGAGATAACAGGAATAAAAATCAAATGTTTGGAGTAATGCTGTAGCACCGCGTGATAAGCATTTGTTAATTAAAGTTAAATGCTATACCCCTTAACCTCCATTTATTTATTTTTATAGATGCCTAAATACTGCTACGCCCTATTATTACTTTGGTTTATTCCGTTTTTTGCCTGCGGCCAATCTACTGTTAAGGGGCGCATATTTGAGTATAAAACACGTATAACCTTGCGCGATGTACAGGTGCAAAATTTAACCAGCCAACAAAACGCTTTTAGCGATGAAAAAGGGCATTTTAGTATCGCCGCAAAAGTTGGCGACCGGTTAGTATTCAAAGGCTTTGCCTATGATCCCGATACTGTGCTAATAACCGATCTGCACGAACGGGAAGTATTTTTAGTGCCGCATATGCATGTTTTGGGTGAGGTGAACGTTACTACCGATACCACAAAAAGCCTAAACACGTTTCAAGATCCCGAATTTCACGGACAAAGTATGATTTACCAGCGCGATCCAAAAACCGGGTACTATAAGGGCGGTGTAATTTTCAGGCTGTGGTGGTGGAAAAAGGACGATCACAAAAGGGCTCGCCTTGAAAAACAGTTAAAAGAGCAACGCGAACAGGACGAAGTAAATAAAGTATTTGTACCCGCCATTGTTGGCAAATATGTGCCTTTAAAGGGTAAGGACATGGCCGATTTTATTGCCTTGTACACGCCCGACATAAAAGTATATTACCACGCCGATTTTAATTTGGCGGCTTATTTGAACGACTGCTATGCCAAATACCTAAAACTACCAGAAGATAAGCGGCATCCGCAAAAACTGGAAGATAAACCGTAGGATAATATACAAAGACGCAAGGTATTGCGTCTCTACAAAGAATTACCTATTGGTTTTACAAGGCTACGACTCAAACTCCTTACAGTTGCATACTGAAATTAAGCCCGACCGCGCCATCCTGATAAGTGGGCATAAGCAGGGTACTTTTGCCGGATTTACTTTTATGGGTTAACTTGTTACGTATGTAGGGATAAACCAGGTAAGATAATTTGGTTGAAAGTATACCAAAACCTGCCCCGGCAACTACATCGCTAAACCAATGGTCGCGGTTATAAAGCCTAAAAACACCTGTTGTTGAAGCAATTACGTAGCCGGCAACGCCATACCAGGCCGATTTTTCAGAATATTCCTGCGCCAGGAATTCAGCCCCCATAAAAGCGGTAGCCGTGTGCCCCGATGGGAAGGATAGATAGTCGGCACCGTTAGGCCTCAAGCGGTGTGAGGTACGTTTGACAACTTCGGTACTGAGGTATAAAAAGCTACCCGAAAGGGCCAACAGGCCTGTCCTATCGATAAAAGTATTTTTACCCGATACGCCTGCAAGGTTTAACCCGTAAACTATAGCAATAGGCGCAAACTGAAAATAGCTTTCGGCCTTGGAATGAAAATTCGGGTCGGTTCGCCTGATATCGCTGTTGATATAATAATCAAGCCTGCGCTCAGGGTGTATTACAAACGACATAGCGCCGTAAGTGATCAATGCAAAGGGCGGTATCAGCGTCCATGCTTTGCTATGCAAATGCTTTACCGTATCAGGAGCTGTTAAAAGATCTTTTTTTACACTATCGGCAAGCTGCGCCTCAGCGCTTAATGAGAAAAAGCAAATAACTACAAGTATAATCGCTTTTATTGCAGCGGGACAAATTTTATACATATCGTTCTATATTCATTTTAATGTTTAACAAAAAATTATTTCAAATTCAACATTTAATTATAACGCCCCTTACGCTGTGTATCCTCCAGGAACCAGGACAAGTAAATCTTTTGTTCTGTCCGGACTGAATAAATTGGCGCAAGGTTTTTTAAATAGCGGTCGTCATAATATATAAAGTGTTCAAAGCCCAGGCTTACATTTTTAAACAACTGAACATTAATACGTGGCTTCAGGATGCTTACATTATTGTTGCCTGGCGTACCAACATGGGTATGCAAAAAGAAATAATAATACACCAATGACGCGCTTACATATTTTCCGAAGTTTACAGTAGTTTCAAACTTCCCTTCAAAACCATCATCATAAGTATAATCACGGTACTGTGTGGTGTCGGGCCCGAAACGTGTGCTATTACCTGCTAACGGCACAACAGCTAAATGCGCATTTGTGTACAGCGTAATATTATCATCAATAGGATATTTGGTGAATATACCGCCGCCTACACCTATCGCACCCAATTCAAAGGTCATATTATCCCAATAGTCATCATATTGAAAAAGGCCATATAAAACCGAAGCTTTATCAAACGTGGTATTTTTACTTAGCAGTACACCATAACCGGTTAAATTATCAAGCAGTTTACGTCCTGAACCAAAACTAAACTCGGTGCGCAACCTAAAAAAATCAAAGGGCTTACGATCAATTATTTCGAAGGGATTACCATAATCAAATTGAATATTGATCAACGCATCTGTAGGGCCGTACCCAAATATGGTGTTATTTGCCCTATTTATTTTATGCACTCCGGCAAACATTGTTATGTTTAGGGGTTCCTTCTCGTACACTTCTTTATTAGTATACCTAAAGGCTTTCCCCTGTAACAGGCGGTTAAGTTCGCGCACCGGATCGACCAAGCCGGCGAAAATTTCGCGGAAAGCCCTATCGCTGCCTGTTGTGCGGTCATCTAAAATATTCGAGCTAAGGCGGTAAAATATTTCCCCCAGGAAAGCGCCGTTAATAGGGGTATTTATTACGTCGTTGTATGACGGCCGCGTTGTTTCGCCAAAGTACTCCCACATCAAACTTCCGCCTATTGCAAAGGGGATGGATTGCACATAATTATAACCCTGCGACCGGGCCGCATTAAAATACATTGAGCCGGTATACGGGTGGCCTATAAAGTTTATACCAAAACGGTCTGCATCCCATTCCCACCCTTTCTGGATATTGTATTTCCACGAGCTAAGGCTGGTGTGCGAAAAGCTTTCATTCAAAATTAACCTATCAAGTACCGTTGTAAAAAGGTTAACCCCTACAACGTTAACAATGGGTTTCCAAAGTGGATATTTGGGGTTGTATTGTTTGTCATCATTTAACAAATCGCCGTACTTATTATATTTTGTAGTATCAATCAGCGGGTTTTTCTTAGGCTGGGTACCCGCCGAATCGACAAGCGTTTTTTTAGCCTCTTTAATTTGTTTAAGCTGCTGTTTAACGGGTGCTTTATAAGGCACTATTGTATCGACAGGAGTAACTTTGTTTTGCGCCAATAACTTCCCGGGGGCAAACAGCAGGAAACAAAGCAGCCAGGTGCCATTTTGTTTGACGATCGCTTTCAGGCACACCGGCAAGTTTTTCCTGGGATTGGCATTAAAAGCGGAAAGTTTCTTCATGGGATTGACGTTATAAGCTAACCATCATCCGACATTTACACGTGCCGAAAGCTGACTATTAATAATAAGCTTCGTAACACTACGCTTTACTTATTATACGTCGATAACTCCAGGGAATAATAAATTGTTTGTTTACAATAAATTAATATTGATTATTTGCAGAAATTATAAAAACTACAGATTTAACTCAAAATCAGGGATTAAATTAGCGGATTTTTTTAGAGATATACTTTCCTAAACGATTTGGCGAAGTACTACTTAGGATATTATTTATTACTTTAAGCAATACTATTTTGCAATATTATTGCTTAAAGTAAGCGCAAGCACACGGATGCACAAAGATATTTCAATAATCGGGACAGTTAAACACTAACAGCACCTTAACCACTATAAATCCAATATGGCGAGCCTTTAAACTGCTCACCGATATTTATTTCTTCAGGCTGTCAGCTTTGGCTTTATCGCGTTTTTTAAAGAAACCGCGTAGCAGGAAGTTGTGCTGAGCCGCCTCCAGATCGTCATTGAGTTTTATGGTGCTGGCTTGCAGGTTATCGATAGTGGTTTTTACCTGCGCAGCTTTTTGCTGGTCGTTCAACAATACCCCCAAAACGTTATCATCGCTGTTTAGCTTATTGCTTGCTTTGGATAAATTACTGGTAAGAGTACTGGCATTATCAGCTGCATTTTTTAACTGCGCAACAGCCGCAGTTATTTTATTGAAGGTGGCAGTATCGGTGAATAACTTATCGGCAAAACCGCCTTTGGTAGCCAGCTTATTACTGAATTTGCTAAGATTGGTTGCCATAACTGCAGCGCTTGCTGTAGCGGCCTGCAAATTGCGCATGGATGCTTTTAACTGTACAGCCACAGTACTATCGGCCATTAATGTGCCCACAGTACCTTTGCCTTGCAGTATTTTATGGCTCAGTAATTTAAAGTCGCCGGTAATAGCCAGTAGGTTCTCGTTATTTTGCTGCAAGGTTTTAAGCATATCATCGGTTGAGGTTAACTTGGCAGCCTGCAATACATCACGATCCTGTATAATAGGCGCCTGCGGACTGCCTCCATCAATTACGATGATCTTATTACCTATCAACCCATCCGAACCGATGTGTACCTGGGCATTACGGTGTATATATTGCCTGGAGTTTTCGTCCACGCTCATCCTTACTTCTACCTCGTGCGGGCCGGTAAAGTGCATATCGCTTATGGTACCCACCTTTACGCCCGAGAACCAAACATTATTGCCTTTTTTTAAGCCGGCAACATCGTCAAAAACCGCAGTGATGTGTATGCTTTTCGAAAAACTTTTCGATTGCCCCCCTAATACAAATACACCCAAAATGAATATAAGTAACCCCAGGGCTAAAAATATCCCCACTGTTATCGCTCGCCTGTTTTCTACTAAATCCATATTGTTATGGTAAATATCTATTTAATAAAATTATAATCAAAAAATGGTTTTATCCTATCGTTATTTGTATCAAACACATGCTCAAAGCTGCCTTCGCGCTGGAATTTTCCATCCAGTAACATGGCTATCCTGTCGCCTGTTTGCTTGGCACAGGTCAAATCATGGGTTATAATAATTGATGATGTATTGTACCGCTGCTGTACCTCGTTTATCAATGCATTTATTTCAATGCAGGTAATAGGGTCGAGCCCGGCGGTAGGTTCATCATACAACATTATTTCGGGGTTCAATATTAATGTACGTGCTATGCCTATACGTTTGCGTTGCCCGCCCGAAAGTTCAGCCGGCATTTGGTTTATGGTATGCGATAAACCAACGGCTTCTAAAACTGTTTCAACCGAAGTATCTATCTCTTTGCGGGTTATACCCTTACGGTTACGCACCAGCGGAAACTCGAGATTTTTGCGCACCGTCATACTATCGTACAAAGCACTATTCTGAAATGAAAACCCTATGCGGATGCGCAAAGCCTGCAGATCACGGTCATTCAACTTCTCAATATCCTGGCCCAACACCTCAACCTTACCCTTATCGGCCGTTAATAAACCTGATATTATTTTTATCAGTACCGATTTACCCGTACCTGAACGGCCAAGCACCACCAGGTTCTCGCCCTGGTAAAGTTCAAGGTTAATACCCTGCAGCACCTTATAGTCGTCAAACGCTTTCTCAAGCCCTTGCACGCGGATAACTGCATTTTTATAATCGATGGGTGCCTTTTGCTTTTCCATTTGTTTACCTGAACCAGCTTGTTATTTGCACAATGGTAATTTCTTCAATAAATATTAAAAACATTGCCGTAACTACAGCACCGTTAGCGGCTTTACCCACACCCTCGGTACCCTTGTTTGAGTAGTAGCCCTGGTAAGAACCTACAATACCTATGGTAAACCCAAATACGATGGATTTAATTAGCGATGCCTCGAAATCAATAAAGGTAAGCGGATCAAACACCTGGCCCATAAAACTGCGGTAACTGGTGCCTTCATTTACATAAACGTTTAAAAAACCGCCTATAAGCGCTATAAAACCCGTATAAGTTGCTAAAATAGGTATGGTAAGCGTGGTAGCCAGAACACGGGTACAAACCAAATATTTAAATGGATTAGTACCCGATACTTCCATAGCGTCGATCTGCTCGGTTACCCGCATGGAACCCAATTCGGCCCCAATGCTCGAACCCACTTTACCTGCAGCAATAAGTGCGGTTACCAGTGGCGCGAGCGCCCGCATTATAGCTATTGAAACCAGCGACGGCAACCATGATGTAGCACCAAATGCTTCAAGCGAAGGGCGTGATTGCTTAGTAAATATTAACCCCACTATAAAACCGGTTAGGGTGATAAGCGTGAACGAGCGGACACCTACTTCATAACACTGCCTCACAATTTCCTTAAATTCATACGGGGGCATAAATGCCTCTTTAAAAAACCGAAGAATGAATTGATTTATCCTGTAAAGACTGATGAAAAAGTCTGTCAGACTTTTTTTAAAACCGGCTACGCGTGTGCGGCGTACGGTTGGTTGTGTTTCAGGTGACGTGTCTAATGAATCCATTAATTGCAACAAAGGTATTAATCTGCGGATAAACTCATGATAATCCTACAAAAATTTTAACTGTTTTGTTTGGTTTGTGTGTATTTTCTGCTAAAAATGATATTAATATTATAGTATGGTAACAATTAAATAATTTGCTATGATATTTAGGTAATAACATGCAAAAATTAAAACCTTTGACCATAAATTTCATTATAATCATATAAAAAATAACAGTTATGAACTTGTATCAGCAAAAATGGATCGACCAGTTAAACAGGGCACATTTACAGGGGTGGAAAATAAGCCCGCAAGGTGATGATATATTTATTGAGATGCCGAATGTTACCGATTTAAAACTGATACGAGATAACATTCCCTCAACGCTGGCGGCTATGTCGCTGGATATTCCTGAGGCAAAACACCGGTTGAAATTTATATTCCATAATGGGTTTGAGCAGTTTGATTATTTGCTTAATCCAACTGAGAAGGACCTGGATGAAGGATAGGGTGAATATCGAACATCGAATGCTGAATGTCGAATATTGAAGTAAAAAAATTTTTACAGTTTGGCTTTGGTCGATAAGATCACTACGCAGGTGCCCATCAACGCTATAAACACGAATGATGCGCGCAAGGTTGCCAAACCTGCAATGAACCCAATAATAGGCGGACCAAACAAAAAGCCGATAAAACCGATGGTTGATACCGCTGCCAGTGCCACGCCCGGCTGCATGGTTTTTGATTTTCCTGCCGCACTATACACCATTGGCACTACTGACGACACGCCCGCCCCAACCAGCAGGAAACCTGCCATAGCGGTATAAAAATAAGGGAAGATAACCGCTATAAGTAAACCCGTAACAGTTAATGTACCGCTCACCTGTAAAATGCGTTTCAGGCCGTAGCGCTTGGCAAACCAGTCGGCTATGAAACGGCCACCGGCCATGGTACACATGAAGGCAGTAAAGCCGGCACCAATTAAAGCGGTTGGTGCAGTGACCACTTTTTTAAAGTAGATAACGCTCCAGTCGAACATGGCGCCTTCGCACATCATGGAACACATCGCGATGAGACCCAGTTTTATGAGCGAACTATCCGGCATTACGAATACCGGGCCGCCACCTGTTACCTTATCATTTTTAAGGTAGCGTGCGGCTATAATTATCATCACTACAATAAATGAGGTAATAAACAAAAAATGATGGAAAGGCGTGATGCTGTGGGCTATCATGAAGGTGCCTATCCCCGCCCCGGTGAAACCTGCCAGGCTCCACAACCCATGGAACGAAGCCATAATAGGCTTCTCGTACAATACCTCGGCGGCTACGGCTTGTGTGTTTACCGATATGTTTACTGCGTTGCTCGAAAACCCGAAGAAGACCAAACAGGCGATCAATTGCACCACATTTTGCGCCAGGCTAAGGCCAATAAGCGCGATACCATATGTTATTAATGCAGCAATTAGCAATTTGCGACTGCCGATAACGGTAATTATCCACCCCGAGAACGGCAGCGAAAGCATTAGCCCAACAGGCAGTGAGAACAGTATGGCCCCTAACCCTGCATCCGACAAATGCAGCGTTTGCTGAACAGTAACAATACGCGACGCCCAGCTGGCAAAGCACAACCCCGCCAAAAAGAACATAATACCCACCGTAGCCCTTAAAGCGAGCTTGGTGTTGGGATATGTATTGCTGATAGTTGCCTCTGTCATTGCATTTTTATCTTAGTGTTATTTTTACACTAAGTTGGATTTATACAAAGGTAGGGATTTATATTTTATTGGGGTGTTGGTGGAATGTCAGAAGGGCGGGGATGGCTCAATTTTTGAAATTGGATGGGTGAGATAGTTGAATTTTTATCATTCCAAAACAACTTAAAATCAGTCAAAACAAGCGGTTTTTGGATGAAAAAAGTGCAAAAATGGGGTGTTTTAGAGGCCTATTTCGGCCTAAAAGCGCTGAAAAACGTTTGTTTTTCGGTGAAAAAGAGGTAAAAAAGGATCATTTATCGCATAAAAAAGCTGTTTGTGGTGGCTTAGATTAGGGGGAAGTGTCTCACTCCTGTCTCACATTTTTGGCTGTGCAGGAATCAACAAAAGATAAAATAATTATTTAAAGCCCATCCAGATCATTCGAACATCGTTCAGAAGAATATTTCGATCTCCATTCTCCCATGTACCATCCACCTAATTCACCTATAATATCACTAGTTAAAGCTATGTCTTTACCTTCCGGTGTAGTGAATGACAGACTCAAAAGCCCTTCATCAATTGCCAAAAGAAAATAGAATATCGTATCATCAACGGTATCTACGATAATATCTTCTCCAAACTCGTCTATATTCCCAACATCCCTAGCATTCCGCCAACGCTTAGCGATAGGTGAGTTCATGTTATCTGCATATAGTTGATTGTCTGCGCTTCTAATTGCAGCATCTCTTACATTTCGAACGAGCAATTTCGCAAACTCTGTGATTTCTTCTTGTGTCATACTTTTTATTATTTACAAATCCAAGGTATTTTCGGTGGCCTTTGTTGATGTTGTCATCAACAAATAGATTCCCCCCCTCAATCATGCAAAACCAACCCCGTAATCCCCGGAAGACTAACCGCCCCGCCACTCACTGTCCTTATCCCCGCTTCATCAACCTTATCCCCATCCCCAACCAATGTCCAGTTTCCTGCCGGTATGGTAACAGTCTTGGCATCCTTGCTGCCGTTCAGCAGTACGATAATCGTATGCCACTTATCGCCACCCGCATTATCGGTTAATTGATAAGCGATCACCGATTGATCGGCAACATCCATAAAATTCAAATGCTTCTGTATCAGCCGGGCCGATGTAAGCCGGAAAGCCGGGTGATCCTTGCGCAGCGCCACCAGCCCCTTGTAATAATTAAACACATCCGCATATTTGGTTTTACGGCTCCAGTCAATCTCATTTATCGCATCGGGCGAATTAAAGGAGTTGGCTACCCCCTGCTTGGTGCGCTCCATTTCCACGCCCGAGTGCAGAAAAGCCACGCCTTGCGAGGTAAGCACAATGGTATTGGTCAGCCTATCCATTTTCACCAGTTCGGTTTCTGTGGCATCGGGATTGGATATTTTCAGCCTGTCAAACAACGTATTATCATCATGGCACGAGGCATAGGTAATGGTTTGGTACGGCTGTTTGGCCCAGGGCGCTTTGGAATAGTTTACCTTGCTGTAATCTATCTGCGGGTGCTGCACCGATGCTACGATACCAAACATTACGCTTTCTTTCGAATTTTGGTCGCCGCTTACAAAGCCTTTGGCTTTCACGTCGCTAAAACCGCCTTTAAGGCCGTCGCGCAGGTCATCGCTAAAGGCGGCTATCCTGTCCAGCTTCAATACATTCTTTTTAACTGCGCGCTTATCTTCAGGGTATGGGGTTCCGCCTGCCGTCCAGCCCTCGCCATAAATAAAAATCTGGGGGTCAATTTTGTGCAGGGTATCGCTGATGGCGTTCATGGTTTTTATGTCGTGTATGCCCATCAGGTCGAACCGGAAACCGTCGATATGGTATTCCCTCACCCAATACAATACCGATTCCATCATGAATTTGCGCATCATGGGGCGTTCTGAGGCGGTTTCATTGCCGCAGCCCGTACCGTTGGAATAGCTGCCATCGGCATTATGCCTGTAAAAATAGCCCGGTGCAAATTGGCTGAAGTTGGAATGATCAATATCCGTTGTGTGGTTATACACTACATCCAGTATCACCCGCAGGCCGTTGGCATGCAACGCCTGCACCATTTGCTTAAATTCTTTTATGCGAACGTTCCCGTCATAGGCGTTGGTTGAATAACTACCCTGGGGCACATTATAATTCAGCGGATCATAGCCCCAGTTATATTGCTTGCTATCCGGTTTGGTTTCATCAACCGAATTAAAATCGAATGCAGGTAAAATATGCACATGGGTTACGCCCAATTGCTTAATATGGTCAAGCCCGGTAGATTGCCCGTCAGGACTTTTAGTACCAGTTTCGGCCAAACCTAAATACTTGCCCTTATACGTAATGCCTGAATTTGGGTCGACCGATATATCCCTGATATGGGTCTCGTAAATAATTATGGCGTTAGCGTTCTTCAGCTTCGGGCTTTTATCCTTTTTCCAGCCTTCGGGGTCGGTGCTTTTCAGGTCGACGATCATCCCCCTATGACCGTTCACCCCTACCGCTTTGGCATAAATATCAGGTGCTTCGGCCAACCATTTGCCATCCTGTTCAATTTGGAAAGTGTAGTATTTATCTTTCAGGTTTTGTTTGATGGTCGCCTTCCACGCTCCGCCCGACCCTTTTTCAAGGTCGACCTGTTGTACAGCCTCACCCCCGTTGCCGGCATCGTACAAACGAAGCTTTACGGCCGTGGCCTTTGGTGCCCATACTTTAAAAGTTGTTTTTTTAGCCGACCAACTAACGCCCAGTTCCTGGTTACAAGTTGGATATTTAGCATACGGATCAGGAGCTTGGGCGGCTGTAATAGCGGTAAACAGCACAAATAATATAGCTGTGGTAAGGGTATATCTGGAGGCGTTCATTGGCTTAATTTTCAGGCACGGCAATGCCGTAAACAATTGTACTGAAAATTAATCTGATTTGGAAGTAGAGCCCCCTCTAAATCTCCCCCCGGGAGGGGAGACTTTTTAAAGCGAAAATTTTAAAGCCCTCCCTTCCGGGGAGGGGTTGGGTGGGGCTGCTAACAATTCCCATCCGGCCCACAGCTATCCCCCTCAATCACATCAAAAGGCGATTTAGGGTTTTCCTGCCGCCATTCGGCAAAGGCTTTTTCAATGGTTTGCTCAAAAACAGGCACAGCCTGCGCACCCGACACCGCATATTTTCGGTTCAATACAAAAAACGGCACGCCGCGTACGCCCAATTGTTGTGCTTCGTAAATATCATGCCGCACCTCATCGGCATAGGCATCACTTTCAAGGGTTTGTTTTATTTCGTTGGCATCAAGGCCGATGGCCGTGCCTAATTCAACCAATATATTTATATCATCGGTATTTTTACCATCGGTAAAATAGGCTTTAAACAGTTGTTCTTCGGCGGCATCGCCCAGGCCGTTTTTTTTGGCCAGGTGAGTAAACCGGTGCGCATTAAAGCTGTTGGCAACAACGGCACGGTCAAAATTATAGGTTAGCCCGGCTTCGGCGGCCATAGCGGTTACATGGGCGTTCATATCCTTAGCCTGCTCCAAACTCCAGCCTTTTATGCGGGCCAGGTATTGGTCGATATTAACCGACGGATCAGTTTTCATATCAGGATTAAGCTGGAAGCTTTTCCATTCTACCTGTATATCATCTTTATATTCCGAATTTTTCAGGGCATCTTCAAACCTGCGTTTGCCTATATAGCAAAACGGGCACATCACATCCGACCATATTTCTACGGGGGATGGCGACCACTTTGTGGCTCGGATTCTGGACATCGGGGGCTATGCGTCGATTCAACGGGCAGCCGAATACCTGTGTGGCCCCGGGGGAAAGAATTTTGAACCGA
>CAIWRU010000044.1 GCA_903915155.1 uncultured Mucilaginibacter sp. | reverse complement strand
GCTAAACAACTAATTTTTATTAAGCAGCATTTGAATACTATAGATAAATACTTGCAAAATTCACATAATACAGTAGCACTATTGCATATTTTAAATTAATTCAGAAGGATAACTATTGGATTCTAACATGTTTTATTAAATTAAAGACAGTGTTGACTTATTCGATAAGTAAGGATTGACAGCCACATAAAATATCGAACATAAGTCAATTAAAGGGCAATAAAAATCCTTCCGGCTTTCTTTTAGTGCCACTTGGAGAAATAGATGTAATTGGACTTTTGATTACAAGACCGATAGCCTCATTCTTAATAGTGTAATTTCTTAAAAAAACATCCTATAAGAATTGGAATATTTTAGATGATTTTGTATGTTTATATCGTAAGATTTGTAATTAATCTGCATCAAAAAAATGGTTAGTAATTCGGTGCGTAGTACATCGACAACCATATAATGTATTGTAAGTCAATAGGGTTTTAATCGTGTTCGATTCCCCTACGGGCTACAAAAAACAATACCAAAATATGCTAAAAGCCTGCAAATCAAAAGTTTGCAGGCTTTTTTTATTGCATCAAAGCACCATAATATCCACCAAATCGCAACAAAAAGGAGCGTAATTCGGTGCGTAAGCAAATGGAAAATAACTACGCACCGAATTGCTTATAATTAATTGATTATCAACATGTTCAGCGAGTGAACATCTTGATAGAAGCAGGCTACAAACTTACTTTTGTTTAACTTTTAAGCTTGTAATTATGAGTAATTTCCATCTGCTTTTCTACATCAGAAAACAAAAAAACTACAAAGGGGGTGCAATGCCCATCTACATGCGCATCACAGTTAGCGGTAAACGCGCGGATATTTCCGTAGGACGCGATTGTGATCCGGCCAAATGGAACAACCATGCAGGACGTGCAATTGGAACCAAAGAAGAAATCAAGTCACTTAACAACTATCTGGACAGTCTGCAAACCAAACTGCGGAATGCGCACCAGGTATTAATTGAGACGAACCAGCAAGTAACAACTGAAAGCTTGCAGAATAAGTTCACAGGAAAGAACCAAAAAAGCCGTTTCCTGATGGAATTATTTAAAGAGCATAATGCTAAAGTTAAAGCATTGATCGGAAACGGCTTTGAGCCTAATACATTGAAAGGATATAACACATCTGAAAAACACCTTACTGGTTTCCTGCAAGAAAAATATGGTAAAACAGACATAGAGATCAGCCAATTAAATCATGCTTTTATTACTGACTTTGAGTTTTACCTGAAAGTAAATTGTAAGATCACCGGTGTATCTGCGGCCAAATATATTAAGCACCTTAAAAAAATCGTCAATCATTGTATTGCCAATGCCTGGCTAAAGCAAAATCCCTTTATTAATTTTAAATCCACTGCAAAGGCAAAGGAGCGCACTTATCTTACGCAGCAGGAACTTGATAATATTACGACATCCAAAAGGATTACGATTGAACGCCTGAAGCAAGTAAGAGATATTTTTGTATTTTGCTGTTACACAGGTTTATCTTATGCCGATGTACAGAAGCTAAAACGCAACGAGATCGGCATTGGCATGGATGGCGAGCAATGGATATTTACCAGTCGCCAAAAAACAGACACATCTTCCCGTATACCCCTGCTCCCGGTAGCTTTAGAAATATTAAACCGCTATCAGGATCACCCACAATGTGAAAATAAAGGATTGCTATTACCGGTATTGAGCAATCAAAAAATGAATGCTTACCTTAAAGAAATAGCTGACCTGTCGGACGTACTAAAGCACTTGACGTTTCACCTGGCAAGGCATACGTTTGCCACAACAGTTACTCTATCGAATAATGTACCTATAGAAACTGTCAGCAAAATGCTTGGCCATACCAATATCAAAACCACCCAGCATTACGCCAAAATATTAGACATGAAAGTCAGCAAGGACATGGCAATGCTAAAAGAGAAATATAAAGCAGGCACTTGTTAAAAAGTAACTAATAAAACCATAGAAACTTAACAAAACATCGATTTACTAAATAACTATATTTGTATGAGAACACTTCAAAGCATGAGTAGTAACGCCACTAAAGATTTAAGCTTAATTTCTGTATTCGACTTATCGGACGAAGAATTGACGGAAAGACTCCGTCCTGCCTATGAAAAAATTAAACAGGAAGCATTCGCAAAAAACAGCTACCTTACTTATTACGACCCGTTAAATTGTCCGTCCACTGCTCATGCAGTGCACGAATATCGCGACAGGAAAGAATTGATGTGGATAGATAGTGACGGAAAAGAACACTTTGTAAAAACCCTTTGATCTTATGTCAGATAACCCGCAGCTATTATATGTCGCGGGGCCAAATGGTGCAGGAAAATCGACCTTTTCCAAAGAATTGTCGAAACCCGGCGCTATTATCTTTGACGTGGACAAAGTTATTGCCCGCATAGAGGCCCAATCACTTGGCATGCCTAAGAAACAGGTATACGACGAAGCGACCCAAGAATTTTTTAACCAAGCTAATGAAGCAGTCAAGCTAAAACAGCATTTTACTTTAGAAACTAACTTTAGAGATAAAGAATTGGTGGATATCGCCGCACAATTCAAGCGACATGGCTATACCACAAACATGTTTTATTTGACTTTGGAAAGTATTGAGCAATCCATGGCCAGAGTAAACCAAAGGGTATTAAATGGCGGTCATTTTGTAGATAATAAAAATATCAATTGCTAAAATAACCATTTTGCATAACGCCCGCTTTAAGCTTTTGTGCAGCAACTGCGGTATTAGCCAAACCATACAGCCAAACAGTATAAACGGAGCCACTTGTAAAATGAGAAGCCGGCACCGTAGCCAATATTGTAGAGGTACCCGACTTCCTAACCTGTAATGAATCGGAAATACTTACGGTAGCCGATATAAATCCTGAAACCGACTTATAGGTCGGACTCGAAACTATTGAGTTCGACGCGCCTTTTACGATCACGTCAACTGCGCCTGCATCCGGGCTGGCATTAACAAGGCGCACCGAGATTGCGCCGCTTGCTGGTTTGGTTAATGAATCGGTTGTTAATATAAAATCGGCATGAGCTGCTACATTGGCCAAAAACAATGTATATCCGTGATTTGCTAACATTGTAATTGTGTCCTTCGCAACCAAAGTTGTTGTCCCTGCCTGGTAAAAAGCAGTCGGCACTTTTCCCGCATAAGCGTTAAAATAATTAAAGTAACTACCCGGTGTTACAAGACCTTGATTAACCTGCTGACCGCTGAGGTAAAAATCCAGCCCGGTAGCATCAGGACAAGCGTCAACAACTGCCAATCCTGCTAATGGTTTTACAGGGATGTTGTTATTACTTTTTGTACAAGATGGCAGCGCTAACGCCACTGAACATACCACACCGAGTACTAACGGCCATCTTTTAATGTTTTGTTTAATGCTTTTCATAGAGAAATGTTTAAAAATGAATTATGTATTATTTGCAAACCCCAAAATGTTCAATATCCTGAAACAGAATATTTTTACCACTTTTAGTTTGCCTTTTTAGCTTATAACGCAAAAACTTTACCAAACGCTACAACACAGTAACAAATTCATGAAGGTTATGCTGCACTGTTGTATATTACAGTTTTTATTACTTTATTTATATCTCCTAAGATAACAGCCCTTTTTGCCTTTTTAATTTTAATTATTGATATGACCCAAAAACCTGAACGATTTCTTGCGCTGGATGTATTCCGGGGTATGACCATTGTTTTTATGATAATTGTAAATAATCCGGGTTCAGCGCCGGCCTTTTCACCGCTCGACCATGCTGCATGGTTCGGCTTTACCCCTACCGATCTCGTTTTCCCATCATTCCTGTTCGCAGTAGGTAATGCCATGAGCTTCTCGCTTAAAAAGTTTGATACATTAGGCAGCGGCGCATTTATATGGAAAGTATTTAAACGCGGGGCCATTATATTTTTACTGGGCTACCTCATGTACTGGTTCCCATTCTTTAAGCATACCGCCGATGGCTGGTCGTTATCGCCAATAAAAGACACCCGCATTATGGGTGTATTACAGCGTATTGGCCTTTGCTATTTGTTCGCCTCTTTAATGATCCATTTCTTATCCAAACGTGCCGTTATTATCACCAGCGTTTTGCTGCTGTTCGGCTATTGGGCGCTGTTACTCATTTTCGGCGACCATAATAACCCTTACGGGATGCTGACCAATGCAGGCACTTATTTGGATAAATTTTTATTCGGCGATGCCCACCTGTACCATGGCGAGGGCGTTGCGTTCGACCCCGAAGGCGTATTGAGCACCCTGCCTGCCATTGTGAATGTTGTAGTGGGCTATCATGCAGGCGTATTTATACAACAAAAAGGCAAGAATTATGAGTCGATAGCTAAGCTGTTATTGTTTGGCGCTCTGTTTATTTTCATTGCCTTATGCTGGAACATGAGCTTCCCGATAGGTAAAAAATTATGGACAAGCCCCTTTGTATTGCTAACAACCGGCATTGATATGATATTGTTATCGACACTTGTTTATGTGATCGATATACAAAACTGGCGACAGGCTAACTGGCCATCATTCTTTACCACAGTTGGTAAAAACCCGCTGCCGATATATCTCCTTTCGGAGATATTGTACACTATAAACGATATGCTTTCCACCAAACACTTCAACTTTTTTGGGTGGACCAACAGCGCAATTTTCCAGGCCATAGCTCCGGGCGCGATAGGCTCGCTGCTGTTTGCTATATTTTATATGATGATATGCTGGTGTGTGGGTAAAATACTCGAGAAACGCGGTATCTACATCAGGGTATAAAGATCTTTTCAACCTCAGCCCACAAAACTCATGGAAATTAAAAAGTTCATGGGTTTTTTTGTGCCGAAATCCACCATTATTTTTCCTATAATTTAAGTGTTCATATTTTGTTGTATATCAGCATTTTGGCATAACCTAAACAGGGCCTAAACGCACCTAAACAGAGCCCAAACAGCACCTAAACACCCCATAAACAGAACCTAAACAAGCCCAAACGAACCTATACAAACATAAACGTTACCCATACACCCCCAAACACTTAGTCGGTTAACTATCAGCACATTAATATTTCTAGGCGTTCACGGGGAATGAATATTATTGAACGTGCTTTTGAGGTTCCGCTGTCGGAACCTTAACTGGCGCGAGTATGTCGGGAAGGAATGGTGCGCAAAAGCTACTCGTGCCTTTGTATGCCAGTCACGAGTACTCTGCTCCTTAGGCCTGCGCTGCATACTCGCGCCAATACGGGGCTTTTTTGTATATTTATAATTATCGATTTTCCTTTTGACGACTAAGAGGCCATACTATTAAAACCTTAAAAATTATCACTTTCTAAACCATTATGGACACAATTAATTCTGCAAATCTTTCTATTTTAATTGATAGAGAATTTACAATTAAGGAAAAAATTATTAAGGAATTTGGTAAATGGAAAGGTGGAACTATTTCACACGCAATTATATTTGAAAATTGTGTATTTGAAAGTGACTATTCTTTTATTGATACCGTTGCCCAAAGCGACATTTTCTTTAACAACTGCACCTTTAAAAATCTATCATTTCTAAATTGCTCGTTTGAACAATTTATAGTTTTCAATAGTTGCACATTAGATGGTGAGCTTTTATTTTCTGATTGCACATTTTCATTTATAAGTTTTAGCGGGGGGACTTATTCAAAAGTTGAATTTGCTGGATTTATAAATGCCTATTCGAATAGAGACAGTTGTATAAATTTTGAAAATGGCAATTTCACGTCCATAAAGTTATCGTGTAAGGAAGTCAATTGTCCAATTACTTTAACAGGCGGCACATATGATATGATTCATATTGAAAAAACAAAGATGAATCAACGTTTGCTCTTTAGTGAAGGAGATATAAAAATCAATGAATTCTATTTGATTTCCAGTGAATTCAATGATAGGATTGATTTATTAAAAGGAGAGGTTACAGGCACAACGTATATTCATAAAGTTAGCTTCAATGAACAAGTGGTCATCGGTAGAGATTTTCTTTCAAAATCACTTACAATAGCACATATATATGCCAAACAGAATTTTAGCATATCCTTTGATGGCAACATCACTTATTTGCATCTTTCAGATAATGATTTTCAAGGCACATTTAATTGCCATAGTTTAAGCACAGAACCAAGAACACGGGCTGGAGAGCTTAGCTGCAATATTAGCGGTTTAAATAAAGGAAACACTTTATTTGAATCTATACCAGCAAGTATAAATGTAGGAGGAGTGAATTTAGGTAATATTATTTTTAAAAATATTGAGACTAATTTCATTATAATCCAAGATTTCTATAACCAAAATAAGTTGACATTTGCAGACTTGAAGCTTATTCATAACCAACACTTCTTTATAATTTTTGATTCAAATATAAATGATACAGAGTTCGTTAATGTTGATTTTAGAAAATTCGATGAGCTTGTAATTGCTAAAAGCGAAGTAAGCAATATTGTGCTTTCAAATTCTGTTTTGCCACCGAGAATACAGATTGGCACTAAAAACCCAATATTCGGTTACGTAATTAAGCCTGATGAAAAAATCAATGATAATACCTACTACCGAGAAACGTATAGGCAATTGAAACTTGCAATGGAAAAGCAAGGAAATAAAGCATCATCACTTATTTTCAAGGCGAAAGAAATGCATTATTTAAGAAAAGAGCTTCCTATTGGCTGGGATAAGTTTTTGCTTTATCTAAATTACATTTCAAATAATCATGGACTAAGTTGGTCAAGAGGGTTATGTTTTACTTTAGCAATATCTTGGTTAATGTTCATTTTTTTTCAAGAGACACTTGTACATCCAAATTATGTTTGGGGATTAAGCTGGTCATTGAGCGATACATACAAATGTTTTAAAGCTGGTCTGAATGGCTATAGTGAATATATTACATCATTTCCGGGATTTAAAGCTTCGGAAGACAACTCATATAAATGGGAAACAAATTTAATATTATTATTAAGCAGAATTTTAATTGGATATGGAATATATCAAACCATAACTGCTTTTAGAAAGTTTGCGAACAAATAGATGTTGAAATTTGAGTTTCTTCCGCCCTTATTGGTGTTATCACCATCAACCTACAAATCCCTATTTATCTCATCCAGCAAATATTCCTTCTTATCATCCGAATACTCCCAAAACATCACCCCGCCCATATCCTTCTTCCGTACAAATTTGCACTTCTGTTTCACCGACCATTCATCATCAAACGACACAAACTGTTTGGTGGTGGCGTTGTACAAATAAGGGGCTTTGGCTTTCCTATCCTTATAATATTTGAAGCCGTTTTGGTTTACCAGGCTATCCTTAATGCGCGTATAGCCGCCAACCCGCCAGCGGTCGGTAGTTTTCACAGTGCCTATGCCCAGCCCATATTGCTTGTTATCGCCCACATTGGCGGCATGGCCATAAAAGGCAACGCCCATTACCAGTTTGTTCATCGGCACACCTGCATCATGAAAATCGGCGACCGCCTGCGCCGCATATTCATTCGAGGTATATTTTTTCGAGCCGTATAAATTAGTGTGATGTATGGCCATACTGTCGCGCTGGTAGTCGTAGGTCATCAGGTTAATATAGTCCAGGCATTTGGCCACCTTGTCCATTTCGGTATGCTGCGCAAAGCTTTTAAAACCTCCCACGGCAGCGGTTAACAACATCTTACGGCCGGTCTCCTTTTCAACGCTATCCAAACCCTGCCTCAGCGCCTGGAACATGAGGGTATAGTTTTGCTTATCCACGTCGCGGTAAACATTGCCATCGCCCTGCATGGTGGGGTATTCCCAGTCGATATCAACCCCATCAAGGTTATATTGCCTTACCAGTGCTACAGCACTTGCCGCGAATGCCTGCCGCGAGGTATCGGACAATACCGCATCCGAAAAATTCTTGCTCCATGTCCAGCCGCCTATCGAAATAACTATTTTAAGGCCCGGGTTCTTTTTACGCAGGCTTGTTAAATACCTGAAGTTGATGGTATCCGTCTTGCGATTGGTTAACCAGGCGCGGTTGTGCTGCACATCAACAAAGGCATAATTAATAACAGTAAGCTTTGCGGCATTTACCATGGTGGTATCTATCAAGCCCCTGTACCCGCCAACGTAGCCTATTATAGCATATTTGGCGTGCTTTTGGGCCTGAGCATGTGTTATTATAACAAACAGCATTAACGCAAAAAGCGTGTGCTTTTTTAACATATTGGTGTATAACATAATGCTTAAACTTTCAGTCGTAACCGTTTCTTTTCCATCAGGCCAACTAAGGCTATGATGATAAACCCTGTTGCCATTGAGCGTATCAAGCCGCCAATACCACTATTGAAAAAAGATGGGTAGTGTATGTGCAGCAATTCATATAAAGCAACCTGCAAATAGGGTATTAAATAACAGGTGAGTGTACTTGTACCCGCCGGTCGGATGGACTTGAACCAGTTTATTTTTCCTTTAATATCAACCAGGTAAATAAAAAGCTCGAACATTAATATGGTGATGCCGCTGCAAATAAATACCCAGGCTGGCGTCGAGCGTATTTTTGATATGCCCTCGGCATAGGGGCGTATGAGCAAACCGCCTGCTATAAGCGCTACACCTAAAATGGTAAAAATGAGCCACACCCGCTGGGTTTTCTCTATCTTAACCAGGTGAGCGTACAGGCTGGTTATTACTATGCCGCCCATGGTTAGCGCTACTGAATCAGCATCGCCTATCAAAAAAACACCGCCATGCAAAACCGTATGGAACAATATATTTAAACCGGCAAATATCACCCAAATAATAATAAGCAGGTTTAATTTGCCTTTAACCAACACATACAGTATAGCGCACACAATGTAACTCCAGCCGATGATACCCAATATACCCCACCATGATGGGTGCATACCGCGTACGTGTTCATCGCTGCCGCCTTTGTATAAAATGGCCATAACTATCAATGCCGCCAGGCCTACGCCCTGTAACACGTACTTTTTCGCCCGGGCCATGGTATCGGGGTAATCAAGCCAGATAAGGAAAAAGCTAAGCGTGATAATGATTTCCCATACTGCCCTGGGCAAAACGGCGGTGGTTGAATTATATTCCTCCAGGTTTACATGGTAAAAACCCATAATCAACAGTGCCGCGCTGCGCGTAATAATGTAGATAAACAACTGCCAGGTTGAATCGCCTTTGCTGATACGGTTGTTGATAGCCAACGGGATGGAAAGGCCAACAATAAACAAAAAGCAGGGGAAGATAGTATCGGCAAATCCCATCCCGTCTTCGTACTCCTTCGCATGATCAAGCCACGAGGGGATATGGTTTACACCGCTTGCATCATTAACAAATATCATGAGCAGCATAGTAAGGGCACGTAATACATCAATAGATAGAAGGCGTTTTGGGAGTTGTTTCATACAGCAATTTTTATGTGCCTATAGCGCAAAGCCAGGCATACCCAATGGGGGACTGAAAGATAGTAAATATCAATTAGTTATTAAATTTTCTGTGAGGATTGTTACAAATAGGCGCTTAAGCATATCGCTAAACAAAGCGTTGTTTAAACTTAACATGTCTTTGTCTTAAAAAACAGGAATTTGCTATGGCATTTTTAAATGGCTATTATTATGTCGTTTTACCGTAGTAAAATCTGCCCTCTGGATATAATGCCATTGATGGTTTAATTACCCGTTCCTATACATTTGTATAGTTGTTTTGGTAACGCCAATGTATTAATAAACCAATTACTATGACCACAAAAAGCACAGCAATAATATCGCCTGAACAGGCAGAATTTTATAACGACAATGGCTATTTACTACCACATATCCCATTATTTAGTAATGAAAAGTTTGAACTCCTGTTCACTATTTTTGAAGAACACCTGGCCGACAGGGGCGAATTGCGACCCGATGAAATGAACGCCCCGCACCTGAAAGATGAGCGCCTGTTTGAATTTTTATTGGCCGATGAAGTAATAGATGTGATTGAGCCACTGATAGGCCCCAACATTGGTTTATGGAGCAGCGGCTTTATTTGCAAAGAACCCATGACCGGCAAACGCACACCATGGCACGAGGACAGCGCCTACTGGGATGGCCGTTTTAACAGCTTTGACGGCATCACTACCATTTGGCTGGCCATTGATGAAGCCACCAAGGCAAATGGCTGCATGGGCGTTGTGCCGGGCACCCATCGTAACGGTTTTTCAGAATATGAGGATATGGGTACCGACCACAAGATATTTAACCGCCAAATAAAAGGCGACAGTATAAACGAGGATGATTTGGTATGGTTCGAATTGAAAAAGGGCACATATTCGCTGCATGATTCGCGCATTATACACGGCGCAAACGCCAATACCAGCAACACCCGCCGCACCGGCTATACCATGCGCTATTTTAATACCGACCTGGTGTTTAACCGCGACCATCCCAGCAACAAGGACAAAAAAATATACCATGCCCGTGGCGGAAACAGGGGGAATAATCCGCTGATATAAGCCCCAACCAACCCTCCCCTGAAGGGAGGGCTTTAAAAAGCGAACTTTAAAGTCTCCCCTACCGGGGGAGATTTAGAGGGGGCTTATTTCTATATTTACTCTATGAGTACCCGCTTTTTATTACGGCAATTTATTGGTGAGTAATAGCCCATCATATGACAGTGCTTAAATTTCTATATGCAAGTCTTCGCAGCGGTCTCTCGCAGAGGACCCTGCGCGGTTGCGGGTAGGGCTGAATACCCTGTATGCGTACACAGAGGCCCGGCAACATGGTAATGATACGGCCCGAAGATGAGCATACTTTTACCTCATCAACCGCAGGCTTAACCATCATGAACCTGGCCTTCCCGGCGGATACGCTTGAATGACTGCGGCTTTGCAAATCTTGGCCATTTTTACAAAACCTTTAAGGAAACGTTTAATCAAACCCCTACGGCCTATAGGGAAACCAGCCAGACGATTGTTTGATAAGCTATACCATTCAGTACCTTCTAAAAATGCTCCTACGGAGCAAAATGTTGGTAGAAATATTATTACACCCATCATCGCGTGGTAGGTACGCAACCGGTTAGGTACCTACGGCACGTTATTATTATGATTTATTTTTCTACCAACATATAACCCCTACGGGGTTTTTGTAGTTTTAAGTTATATACACCATTAAAGCACCTAAAACAGAAACCCCTTTAAATAAGTATTCGCATTATCGCCCCAATCTTTCATTACCCCCCGCAAAGTGGTTTTTAGCCCGGCGTTGTTCACTACCTTGCCTTTTTTGGGCGGTAAAAGCACATTATCGGGCAGTGTAGTATCCGTTACTTTTGTGGCCACCCATATCAAATTTTCATGGGGTAGCGCAACCTCAAGTATCATACCGGGCAAACCGTTAAATGATTCGGGACCGCCTGACACATGTATCTTATCGGTATAAAAAGCCACCACATAAATCGAGTCCATCATTATCCCATTGGCACGCCTGCAGGTATAGCCGGCTATTTCGCGTGTTTCGCCGGTTATTTTCCATTTTATCTTGCGTGCGGTATCTTTTATCAAAAAGGTTTCTTCAAACACATCTTTTTGGGTAATACTTTGGCCGGTGCTAAAATCATTATAAACCGTATTTTTCTGCCCTGTCATAGGGCCGTTGAACCACCCGCTGGAAGGTGCGTCCGACTTTATCGGCGTGAATAAAGATTTGCCATCCCCAAAGTTCAATGTACTTTTAAGCACCTGGAACTGGGGGTGATTCTTTTTAAATTCTTCAAAAGCCGGGCGGGTAAACATATCGTTATCCTTGTTTATGCCACGCTCAATTATTGCGTACATGTTTACAGTTTTGTTGTACTCAATAGTACCCGATGTAGTAAAATGCTGATTCTGGGCAAACAATAGCTTGCCGGTCAAAAGCAATATGCAGCTAAGTGTAAATAGTTTCTTCTTCATTGTAATTATTTTTTTGTTACGCCGCCGCCCATGTGGTTAAAATCCCATGATATGGAAAACATAAAATATCTTTTTATACTGGTATAACTGCTTTGTGTAATGGTATTACCACTCGCATAGCGGCTAAAGCCAACGTTTTGGTTCAACAAGTCATTACCGCTTATGGCAAATTTCAGGCTTTCATCTTTAAAAAATGTTTTTGCCAGGGTAGTGTTCAATATTAATTTCGAAAAATCCTGGTTAAAGGATTGGGTCTTTCCCGTAAACTGGTAATTAGCATCCGAAGAAAACTGGAACTTTAAAGGCAGGTATATATTAAATCCGCCATAACCCTGGTAGCCTATTCCGTTGTTGTTCACGTTCGCCTGTAATGACGATTTGCTCACGGTATAATTTGGCCCGAAATTCAAATAAAAATTATACTTCTTTACTACATATTTTTGCAGCCTTACCGAGCCGCCGTAGGTATATGAATCGGTAGCATTCAGCGCCCCGTTGGTGTAATTATATGAAGTGCTGCCATTTACGTTCAGGTCAAACCCAAGGTCAAAATCTGCTTTCCCTATACTAACTTTCCGTCCGCCATACATGCCTCCGTAAAAATTATGCTGTGTTTTATTAATATTAACAGCCTGGTAAACAGTTTTTCCTGTAGTGATGTCAGTCGTAGTATTGCTAACTATGGGGTTAGTGGTAAATGAATAGTTGCCATACAAACTGATGTCCTGCGAGCTTAAAACTTTGTACGAATAATAATTTAAGCTGATATTATTATTAAACGAAGGCTTAAGGTTCGGGTTACCGATCGATACGTTCAGGTTGTCGGTATTATCAACCACCGGCTGTAACTGGTCGATGCTTGGCTGCGTGGTGCTCCCATTATAATTTAAGCGCAGCGACCCCTGTTGCGAGAATTTGTATTGGTAGGTAGCCTGTGGCAGCCAGTCGATAAAATGCCGTTTAAAGCTATTCCCGGCAAATTCATTGGTTTACGTATAGCTAACATCAGCCACTTTTGTGCCGAAGTTAAATGTGTTTTTATCTTTCTTATAATTAAAAATGGCACCAACCTGGTTCGACATTTCGTTCAGTTTATAGTTATTGCTCAGCGTATCATTCAATCTATTGTATTGATTCACCGCCGTACTATCATATGTTCGCCGGTCTGATGTACCGTGATCAATACTCAACCCGTAATTAACGATCAGCGAAAACAGTTTGCTTAGCGGCTCGGTGTAAGTCATGTTAGAACTTAAAACCGAACTTTTAGTATTAAGCGTTTTTAACTGATCGGTTATTTGTGTATTGTTGATCGTATCTTTTTTGTAGAAATCAGTCCGGGCCTTCAAATAACCTTTCGAATCGCTTTGATTATACGCCTCGCCTACAAACCATGAGAAGGTGCGCCCTTTTTTCTTAAACTTTTTTGTATAAAAAACACTGCCATCAAATACTTTTTCGTTGACATGATTGGTTACCTGCCGCCTGTTATTATTGAGTGTATCGCCATTAACATAACTTGTTGAAAGGTTATTTTCAAACACGTCGCTATGCTTATCTGTACCATCAACCGAAAATTTTAATGTTTGGGTAGTGTCCAGTTTTATTTGGTACATAACGTCAAGCTTTTGCCTGAACATGTACTTATGATAATCCTGGTGCGATGTAGTGCGAATAATACTATCGCCCGCGGCTTTTCCCAGGCTGCTGATGGTGGTATCGGGGAAATTTTGCTGCACAATATTATCATTGGTACCATCAACCTGTATCGATCCTATTTTATAGTTGGTGTTCAGGGTTTGCTTATCGCTGTTCCATTTGCTGTCGTAATGCAAACCGCCGGTACGCGCCAGCGGTAACCCTTGCCCGTTGTACCGTCCATCAAATGAATCAAGGTCATCGCCACCGCCACCGAAATACATCGATACACCGCCATCGTCGCCAACCTGCACATTATTTGACGACAGACCCGCTTTTTGCGCGTCCTCCCAGCCCAGGCCGGTTTTGCCATCATTACCCAGCGTACCGTAAACGGAGAATTTTTCGTTCGCCTTAAATTTATTATACAGTAGCTGGCCCTCGTAATAACCATCAGTTCCTACCCCCGCATTTGCCTTTCCAAAATAGCCGTTCTTTTTATCGGCCTTTAATTTTATGTTGATGGTTTTATCTTTCACGCCATCGTCAATACCGGTAAAGGTGGCCTGGTCGCTTTTTTTATCATAAAGCTGCACCTTGTCAACCATATCGGCGCGAATGTTTTTGGTAACCAGTGTGGGGTCATCGCCAAAAAACTCCTCGCCATCAACCAAAACCTTATTAACCGTTTGGCCCTGCGCCGTTATCTTTCCATCCTTATCCACCTCAATACCGGGCAACTGCCTCAGCAAATCCTCCACCTTATCGTTAGGTTGAATTTTATAGGCCCTGGCGTTAAACTCCGTGGTATCTCCCTTTATTTTTATCGCCGTTACTTCCCCTTTAACCAATACATCGGCCAGCAGGCGCGATTTAAGTATCATGGCTATCTTCCCAAAGTCGACAGAAGTTTTAACAGAATCGAGCGTAAAATCATCGGTATAATCGGCATAGCCGGGGTAGCTCACAAGTAATAAATATTTGCCTTTGTTCAATTTGTTGATGTTGAACGACCCATCAGCACCTACCCATGTAAAGGCGCGCAAAATAGAGTCTTTAGCATTTATTACGGTAACGGTTGTTCCGGCAAGGTTCACCTTCTCGGTGGTATCGGCAATTACTCCTTTTACGGAATAGGTAGCCGTTTGACCATACGAATAAAAAGTGCACAGGCATAATAAGGTTAGGGCCAGGATAAAGGTTTTCATTCAAAGAGTTTAGTGAGCCTAAAGTATAACTAACTTTTTAGGTGTGCAAATATTTTAACGTTTATTAACAAAAATGATACAACCATGAAAAACTAAAAAGGGCCCTAACGTGCATAAAATGAATGTTTTTTAGCAGAAATAAGTATTCAAGGCGTATTGGTATCAACTTTAAGGGCAAATGTTAAGGTTTGTTAAAAGATGTTAAGAGCCAGCTATTTATGAAAAATTAGCCCGAATTTTCCACTATTAAATATGATAAAAACCTTACTCCCTCCCTTGTTATGAAATACAATAAGATCAACAACCTGCTGGGCTGGCTCTGCTTCGCGATAGCATCCGTTACCTACATCCTTACTTTAGAACCATCCGTAAGTTTTTACGACTGCGGCGAATTTATTGCCTGCGCCTACCGTTTACAGGTATCCCACCAGCCGGGCTATCCCCTATTTGCCATGCTGGGCAAGGCATTTTCATTGCTGTCATTCGGCAATAATGCAAAGGTGCCTTACTTTACCAATTTGGGTTCGGCATTGGCCAGCGGCGCCACTATCATGCTCTTGTTCTGGACCATTACTGCCCTGGCGAGAAAATTATTTGCTAAAGGAAACGAGCAACTGGAGCGCACGCAGGTTATATTAATAATGGGTGCCGGCTTAGTGGGCGCACTGGCATTTACCTATACCGATACCTTTTGGTTCTCAGCAGTTGAAACCATTGTATTTGCATGGTCGGCTTTTTGCACGGCGTTGGTTTTTTGGGCGATATTGAAATGGGATGCCCATGCCGATGAAAAGGGGGCAGATAAGTGGATCATATTTATAGCCTACGTTATCGGGTTATCTATCGGTATACACCTGTTAAACCTGCTGACTATCCCCGCGCTGGTACTGGTATATTATTTCCGCAGGTATAAAAACATTACCACCAAAAATGCCATCATCGCGTTTATCATCAGCATAGGCATTTTAGGGTTAGTACAATACGGCATAAGGAGCTATACTATTGAAGCTGCCGCCTATTTCGACCTGTTTTTTGCCAACACGCTTGGTTTAGGATTTAACAAGGGCGTCATCGTATTTTTCGCATTGCTTATTGGGGCGCTGGTATGGGGAGTGCGTTACAGCATTCGCCATAAAAAACCGATGATGAACCTGGCATTTTTATGCGTGATATTTATTTATTTCGGGTACGGGTCGTTTGTCTATATCCCTATCCGCGCAACCGCCAATACCAATTTAGATAATGCGCACCCCGATAATGCCTTTACGCTCTACGGCTATTTGAACAGGATCCAATATCCTGAATCGCCATTATTATATGGCCCTTATTTCGATGCCAAAATAACCGATGAAAAGGACGGAAAAACGCTGTACGCTAAAGGCAAAGACAGGTACGAAGTGAGCGGGAAACAGGAAGAATATGTGTACGACCATTCCACCATTTTACCGCGTACTTTCAGTACCGACCCACAGGATGTACAATTTTACCACCAGTGGCTGCAAATACCCGATAACCAGGCACCTACATTTGCCGACAACCTGAAATTTATGTTCAGCTGGCAGATGTACCAAATGTACGGGCGCTACTTTATGTGGAACTTTGTGGGCCGCTACAGCGATGATGACAACACCGGCCAAACTGAAATGAACGGCATAGGCGGCAACTGGACTACAGGGTTGTTTGACGGTGCGAAACATTTACCAAAAGCAATAACAACTGCCAATACTTATACCCCGCTTTATGCCCTGCCATTAATTATAGGGCTGATAGGCATGTTTTATCATATAAAACGCCGTAAAAAGGATGCGCTTATTGTGGGGCTGCTGTTCTTTTTCATGGGGCTGGCGATAGTATTGTATGTTAACCAGCCGAGCATTCAGCCCCGCGAGCGGGATTACTCGTATGTCGGTTCATTCTATGCCTTTGCCATTTGGATAGGATTGGGTGTTATCGCGTTAGCGAATTTCGCGCAGAAACGGATGAACGCACAATATGCAGCAATTGCAGCAACGGTTATTTGTTTGATAGCCGGCCCTTTATTACTTGCAAGCAAAGAGTGGAGGGACCACGACCGCTCAACCAAATGGACGGCGCATGATATGGCGTATGATTACCTCATCTCGTGCCCAAAAAATGCCATCTTATTTGATTATGGCGATAACGATACCTACTCGCTTTGGTACGACCAGGAAGTGGAAAACATACGCCCCGATGTACGCATTGTGAACCTAAGCTTGCTTGGGGCCGATTGGTTGATAAAGCAAATGCAACGGAAGATAAATGATGCTGATGCTTTGCCAATTACCTTACCTTTTGATAAATATAAAGCAGGGGTGCGCGATCTTATTCCATATAACGATGCGAAAATACCGGGCTCAGTTGAGGTGAAGGATGTTTTTGATTTTATAACATCCGACGACAGGCGCACACAGGTGCAGTATGACAATGGTACTATCAGTAATTATCTGCCGACAAAAAACCTGAAATTGACCATTGATAAGAACGCGGTTATGAGTAACAATGTAGTAACCGCTGAGCAGAAAGGTATGCTGGCAGATACCATGAAATGGGGCTTTCCACCGAATTATATCACCAAAGAGAATTTGGCTATGCTGGATATTTTGGCGCATAACAACTGGAAAAGGCCGGTGTGTTTTGTAACATCAATACCCGATGAACAAAAGGTAGGCTTGCAACCGTATTTATACAAAGAAGGTTTTGTTTATCACCTGATACCTTTTAAACCCGATCCTTCAATTACCGATCAGCATTCAAAAACCAACAGTTTGGTAATGTACAATAACGTGGTGAACAAGTTTAAATGGGGTAATTATAAAAACGCACGGTATTTGGACCAGCAATCAACATCGTTATTCTATCCCCAGTTGCTCACTATGTTTGATGACCTTACGCTTGGTTTGATTAAAGATAAACACCCAGACCTGGCACTAAATGCGCTGCACAAAATGGACAAGGAACTCCCCGTGCAAATGACACCGCACCTTGGCACCGCGCAAAGTAAAATATCGTTGGCCGATACATCGTACAAACTGAATGAGCTGGCATTGGGCAATAAGCTGATGAACAGTGTCGACAGTTATATCACTGATCAGCTGGATTACGCTTATACCCAAATGCAAAGTAATAACGCCGATGCCATTGATACCCGAAGCGTACAGGTTAGCGTATCGTTTTTAAACGGAATGGCTGGCATAACCAAAAATGCACATCAAAGTGAGCTGAGCGACAAGCTTATTGCACAGGTTACAGACTATGAAAACAAGTTTGGCAACATTTTGCGGCGGTAAATACCATAATTTTTAACTATTTTGACCTCTTAGCCTACAAGCTAAGAGGTTTTTTTGTTGCATTTTTATTAAATATTGATTAAAAATGAGTTTTATCTGAATTATTTTCTTAAATTCTTACTATAATTTGTAAAAATTAAAAATAATTCGCCTTTTTTTTCAAAAACACTTCATAAATTACCATTTTAAAAATAACTGGTTAACATTTTTTTATTTACGAAGCGATATTACATGCAGGAATCAGCTTATTTTGATAAATACGCGCCAATTGATGGCGTTTGGGATGAAATGTACGGGCCAAATTCAAAAATTCGCGATCACTATCGCAAAGTCATTGAGTATGTGTCGCGCGAATCGGCTGATGACCTCAACCGCAAGGAGGAATTGGCCAAGCGCCTTTTCATGAGCCAGGGTATAACGTTTACGGTTTATAATAGCGGCGAGGGGATTGAGAAAATTTTCCCCTTTGATATTATCCCACGCATAATAACCGCAAGCGAATGGGCATTTGTTGAAAAAGGCATTAAACAACGCCTAACCGCTCTTAACCTTTTTTTAAAGGATATTTACAACAACCAGTTTATTGTAAAAGATGGCATAGTACCTATTGATATTATCTACTCGTGCCCGCATTTTTTGCGCGAAATGTACCAGTTACAGGTGCCGCATGATATTTATATCCACATATCGGGCATCGACCTGATACGCGATCACGATGGTACCTTTTATGTGCTGGAAGATAACCTGCGGACCCCATCGGGCGTAAGTTACATGCTCGAGAACCGCGAGATCACCAAACGCCTTTTCCCCGACCTGCTGCCGCAATGCGGCGTTCGGAGTGTTACGGAATACCCTACCATTTTGTATAAGAATTTACTGGCCATATCGCCGCGGCAAGTGAGCAACCCTACTATTGTTTTACTAAGTCCGGGCATATATAACTCGGCCTACTTTGAGCATACCACCCTTGCCCGTTTAATGGGTGTTGAACTGGTTGAGGGGCGCGACCTGGTGGTAAACAACCATAAAGTGTACATGAAAACCACCACCGGCCTGCAACAGGTTGATGTGATATACCGTCGTGTTGATGATGATTATTTAGATCCATTGGTATTTAACCCCGGCAGCATGTTAGGCGTGGCGGGTATAATGGGTGCTTACCGCAAGGGCAATGTGGCCATAGTAAATGCTATCGGCAACGGCGTTGCCGACGACAAAGCAGTGTATGCCTATGTGCCCGACATGATAAAATATTATTTGAACGAAGAACCCATTTTAAAAAATGTGCCCACCTTTCAGCTCGGTAACCGCGATGAGCGCGACCAGGTTTTTAAGGACATCAATAAAATGGTGATCAAAAAAACCAACGGCAGCGGCGGCTATGGTATGCTGATGGGCCACGCGGCAACCGAACAGGAAATAGATGAATACAAAATAGAGGTGATGAAAGACCCGCGCAATTTTATAGCGCAGCCAACCATCAGCCTTTCGGCGGCGCCGTGTTACATGCAGGGCGAATTAACACCCCGCCGTATTGATTTGCGCCCTTACGCACTTTATGGCCCGGATGGAATTGAAATAGTCCCCGGCGGATTAACGAGGGTGGCATTGAAAGAAGGATCGCTGGTAGTGAACAGTTCACAAGGTGGCGGAAGCAAGGATACGTGGGTGTTATCTTAGCCCCCCAATCCCCTGAAGGGGGAGTAATTATGTAAACAGAAATGAATAAAATTATAGATACAATTAACCTTTATTGTTCCCCCTTTAGGGGGTTAGGGGGCGACCTATGTTAAGCCGTGTAGCAGCAAGTTTTTATTGGTTAAGCCGTTATATTGAGCGCAGCGATGGTATGCTGCGGATGCTCAAAATTAATTATGCCTCGTCGCAGGACACGGTGCAGGAGTTTACCTGGGACCCGGTGATACGGATATTCGCGGGTTTGGACGACGTGGAAAGCAGCAAACTGGAAAATGATAGCCGGGCGGTATTAAAATACATGGTCACGGGCAAAACCAATGGCAATTCGGTATTGAACATCATTACCCTTGCACGCGAGAACGCCCGTGGCGTACAGGAACACATCACCAAGGACCTGTGGCAGTGTTTGAACGAATATTACCATACCATAAAGGACCCTAAGATCGAGCGTGCATTGCAACGCGAAGACCCCATTGGCGTATTGGATGTTTTGATAAAACAGGTAATGCTGTATTATGGCACTGTTGAAATTACAATGGAGCGCGGCGAGGGCCGTAGCTTTATGAATATCGGCAAATATTTGGAGCGCGCCATACAATCGGTTGATATATTGGATACAAAATTTGGCTGGATAGATGACAACCCCGACGTGCTAACTGATACCACCTACTGGAAACACCTGTTGCTTTCGTTAGGAGGCTATGAGTTGTATTTGAAAACTTACCGCGAGGGCTTTGAGGCCGAGAACGTTTTGGAACAGGTGGCGCTGAATAATGACTTCCCGCGCTCGGTTATCTACTCGGTAAATAATATACAGCGTTATTTTGAGCGGTTGAAGAACGACAGCAATATTGATGATTTCCGCGATCTTTCGTTCCAGATAGGCCGGCTGCAAAGCCGGATAAAATACAGCTCAGTAAGGAGCATAGGCGATGAGGGTTTACATACCTTCCTATCGCAAATACGCGGCGAGTTGTATGGCATAGGTAACAGGCTGAACGAATATTATTTTGCACACTCCTGAGTTTGAAGATCAAATAATATGAAACAATTTAATCGATCAACGCTTACCTCACCAGCAGATACGTTCTCAAATTAAAGAAAGATGCCCGAAATAGAAATAAAACATATTACCCGGTATACCTATGACAGCCCTGTTCGCGACAGCGCCAACCAGATCATATTATACCCCATACAGGATGAGTACCAGGAAGTGCAAAAGCAGGAAATAACCATAACCGGCAACCCGCTTGTTGATTCGCATATCGATTATTATGGCAATGAAGTTGGCAGCTTTACCTACATAGTGCCGCACATGGAAATGACCATCAGTTCCAAAATAACAGTCAACACCAAGCACAAACTACTACCGGTTAACGATATTTTCCCCGGCCAGCAATGGGAAGATCTGAAACGCCTTAAAAACGTAGTGCCCTATATCGACTTTTTAAAGCAAGAATATTTTGAAGGGCTTTCGGAACTAACAGCCGTGGTTGAAGCCGAAAAAATGAAAGATGACACCCCCTACCAGGTGGTGCTTAGGTTTTGCCAGTATGTGTATGATCATTTTGAATACATTAAAGGCGTGACTACTGTTGATACCACTTTGGATGAGATATGGAAGATAAAATCGGGTGTTTGCCAGGATTTTGCCCACATTTTAATGGAGATGCTGCGTATAGTCAACATACCCGCGCGCTACGTAAGCGGCTACATCTGCACCGGCCAAAACGGCATGCGCGGCGAAGGCGCAACCCATGCCTGGGCCGAAGCCTATATCCCCGATTACGGCTGGCTGGGCCTCGACCCTACCAATAATTGCATAGCCAATGAAACACACGTAAGGCTGGCGGTAGGCCGCAATTTTTCTGATTGCTCGCCCGTAAAAGGCGTGTACAAAGGCACCGCGAAACATAAACTGGAAGTTGCAGTTACCGTTGATGAGGACGACAGTTACTATAACCACGAAAGGCAGGTAATAGAAGTTCCGTTAGACAGCCATGTTACCGAAGTTTCAAAAAACAGTTACCAGCGATACATGGAAATGGTGCAGCAGCAACAGCAACAATAGTTTTTTAGTATCAAGTATTTAGACTTTTTTGGAGTCCTGCTATCATTTTTTGAATTTCGATGATTGTCGAGCAAATGGCTTCTGATATATCGTCAGTTATATAATTAAATTCTTTTGCGATTATTACTTGGGTTTCTAATTCGAACGAAGAGCCTAAAGCGACGTTTAGAAACTGGTAAAATTCCTTATTGGATTTTCTTCCGCAGCCCTCTGCGATATTTGATGGGATAGAAACGGCACAGCGTATCATCTGAGATCAACCCAAATTTTTCTTCAGGCGGGAACGCTTTGGTCAATACAAATATCACCTTGCATAATTCAATCCCGGCTTTCCAAACTTTAAGCTCTTTAAAATTATGCACCTTCTATCTTGATACTTGATACTAGCTACTTGATACTAAAATTATGATTTCTTAATAGCCGCTTCCAACTCTGCCATCTTAGGAGCTTTTTCAAAAGCCTTTACCAGTTTGCCTTTATGGTCATAAATGGCAATGTAAGGTGTGGTGCTTACATTGTAGTAACGCTGTACAACATAATTAGGATACTCGGTGCCCATCATAATATTGGGGTATGCCGCAAAATTATAGTCGCGGTAAAATTCCTTCAGCATTTTCAGCATATTGGTTTGTATGAAGGTTACCATCACTATTTGTATGCCTTTGAATTTCGGCATATCCGGCTTCATTTCATACATCAGGCGTTGGCAATGGGTGCAGTCGGGCGCGAAGTAAATTATCATTACTGCCTTGTCTTTTTTCAGGTTAGCATTAGTAATATAGGTGCTGTCCTTTGTAAGTAAGCGGAACGCAGGTATCTTATCAATATTTGGCGCAGGTAGTTTTTCAGGGCTTGTTGTTTGCGCCTGGCTGCAACCTACAATTATTATTAGGCTTAAAAAAAAGAATATTCTCTTCATTGTCTTAATATTATTCATGGGCGATTCCCACAGCATAGATACGATATTTTTACTTTTCAAGCAACTCCAGTTGACAGGCAATTTGCTCCTCAGTTATAGGGAATAACGCATTATTATTGATTGTATGTTGCACCGCCTTAAATAAAAGTTCATAGCAGCCTTTTTCCGATGGCACCCACTCTATCGTTTTTTGGTTATCGGCCCCCATAGTTACCAGCTTACCTTCGTTCCCGGCAGGTTCTATGCCATACGCGGGGTCAGTTGGCAGCATACCGGCATCCAGTTGTGCCTCCTGTACATCGGTGCGGTTTTTTATAAAACTGCCCACCGTGCCGTTAACTACAAAACCGGCAGTTGGCTCAACAGTTAGCATGCTCGATGTTAGGTACACCTGTAGCCCGTGCGGATAAGCTAACCGGAAACTAAAATAATCAGGCACTTCCGAACCTTCGCGATGCGTGGCCGTAACTTTATCAAACGACAATGGCTTGCCAAACAGGCTGATAGCGTTATCAACCAAATGCGCGCCAATATCATACACCAAGCCGTTTGCAGGCATATCCGCTTTTTCCTTAAACAGCTTAGGACCGATGGCTGCTTTATACCTGTCGAGCCGGAAATGCACCTCGATCAGTTCGCCAAGTTTGCCGCTTTCAATTACCTTTTTAACCGATATAAAGCCGCTATCATAACGGCGGTTCTGGTATACCATTACATGGCGATTCACCTCACGGCCCAGGTCGAACAATTGTTTAACTTCGGCGCAAGTGGCAGCAGCGGGTTTTTCAATCAGCACGTGTTTACCCGCACGTAACGCCTGTGTAGCGTGTTCAAAATGCAGGTAGTTGGGTGTGTTTACTACTACCAATTCAATCTCGGGGTCGCTTATAAGGTCATCAATACTATTGTAGCTTATGATGGCCGGGTATCTTTTCACGGCCTTCTTTTCGTGGCGCTCAACAACGGCCTTTAATTCAAAAGCGGGGTAGGTACTCAAAAAAGGCGCGTGAAATATCCGGCCCGACATTCCGTAGGCCAATATCCCGGTAACAATAGGTTTCGACATGTTAATTATACTTATGGCACGAATTTACTCGAATTTATTATACTAATTCCAAATATCAGACTGTTAAGATTCCTGTAAAATTATGTAGAAAGGTTATTAAGTATGGATATGAGAATAAAATTTATTTATTACCGTCAAAGCGAACCCGCAAACTATCATTTATGGCCTTAGTGCCTTCTCTAATTGTTACTTGGTTCTCTTTACCTTTTAATATGAAATCAATTTTATAGTCATTAATTTTGGTTAATGTATTAAGGTCGACCACAAAGTCATCTTGCGATTTCCAATATCCCCGAATTGCATACACATGGTTCGAAAGAATATCCTTAAAATAAAGATATTTTGTTCCTATGCCTAACGGATAATTGACAACTTTTCCTGATAAGTTAGTAATTCTGAGTACAGCATCAGTATAACCGGACGTAATGATCCGGGCCGTCGAAATATCCAGGCTGTTTTTTTCTAAGATCAATGTATGGTTGAATAAAACATCCTGACGAGCGTTTGCCAAATTTTCCACGGGCAGGATACCGCTCATTTTTGCAGCATTCGCAATAGCTACTTTCAGACTATCGGAGGCGGGTTGATTTTTACTTAGAGCATCAAGGTGAACTGAACTTCCAATAAGATCACTTATTCCTTCTTTTTCATCCCAGTCATAGCCACCGCCGGTAGCAACAACAATAGCATTATATAACCTATCAACATGAATTCTTTGCCCGCCCCGGCCTACCGCATTAAAGGAATGGTCATTATCGACCCAAAATCCATAACCATACCCTTTATGGTCGCTAAATGGGGTTTGTATGCTGGTTGCTTTCTTAATATAATCCGCTGAGATAAGCTGTACACCATTCCATTTCCCATTATTCAGTAATAAACGCCCTATTTTAGCCATATCATATGGGTTGAGAGCCAAGTCTCCCCATCCGTAATTAACACCTTTACTATTCTTCGTCCAGTAGAAATTTTTAATCCCCATTTGCTCAAACAAGTATTTATCCGCAAATGTTTCCGGAGATAACTTTGTTGAACGGTATAAAATCTCCGCAAGAAGATAGAAATTACAACTGCAATAAGAGAATTGTTTTCCAGGGGTATTGGCGCTTGGAATATTAAAAATATATGCCGGCCAATCAGATGCCTTGAAAAGCCCGGAAAATAGGGTTTCCTCATTATCTGACCCGCAATCCAAACCTGAAGTCATGGTGAGTAAGTCTTTTATAGTTAGAGTTTGGAAGCTTTTACTGTATGACTTAATTTCAGGAAAATAAGTTTTTACTAATTCATTTTCGTTGCGGATAAATCCCTTATCTATGGCGATACCTATCAACAATGAGGTAATTGATTTGGTACAGGAAGCTATATCATGTTGCAAACCTTTTGTATAAGGATAAAAATAAGCATCAAAGATGATTTTATCATTTCTTATAATCATGAGGCTATGGATATTTACCTGTTGATTCCTGACATAAGGGAAAATAGCGCTTAATTTCAAGGAAGAAAAGCCCTCTTCCTCAGGTTCCACTGTTTGAAAAGCAGAAAACTCATCACTTTTTTTAATATTTTGTGACTGTGAAAAAACATGTTCCACGCAAACGAAAACTAAAATGAGGCATAGTAAAAGCTTCTTAGTCATTGTTGGTAGTATTTAACCCTTTAAATATAAGCTTAGGTTTCAGATTTCCAATTAATGATACAATACTGCTTTAGCAAGTACAATTATTCATGAAATAATTTTATGAATTGGTATTTTAAATGATAGCAGTGCAATTCGGGTCAATCCGTGTAATTCGTGACCCTAATATTATCTATTGCCCCATACTATCATGTATAGCATTTATGGCATCCAGGTGTTTTTGTAACACAGGCAGTGTTTTGATGGCGTATTTTTTCAAGTCAGGATCCTGCAGCCTGTTGGTGGCATCGCCAAATTTCTGCACATCTTCCTTGTGGTCGGCTATCATACTGCTAATATAGGCCTTATCAAATTCATCGCCGGTTTTTTTCGACAGGTCGGCTATCATTTTTTGGCCGTCGGCATTGGGTACCGATGAAAGATTTAGGTTTTTTG
>CAIWRU010000043.1 GCA_903915155.1 uncultured Mucilaginibacter sp. | reverse complement strand
TAAGAAAAAAACGGTAAAATTGTATTTATTAAAATTAGATAATCAATATTAGTTATGCCCTTCAATTCTTAGAGGTTTTTCACTTCTACAGGCCATAAAAAACTCTAATTTTATGGAAACTTAAAGCATTTTCAAATATGCCAAATTATACACCAATACCAATTACTTTAACGATGAAGTAAATAATAACCCGGCAATATTTGAATACATTACCCCATGGCAATACCTTTGAATTTGCCTATAGCATAAATATTTGTGCTTTAATTTGCTTTCATTTGTAAGCAGCCAATGAATAAACAAACTATAAATAAGCCCTATAACGGGACTGTATTATGTTTTGGTGAACTGTTGTTTCGCGTTAGTCTTGATGCCGGTGGCGACTGGCTGAGGCAAAGCAACGTGCCGTTTTTTATTGGCGGGGCCGAACTGAACGTAGCTACTGCTCTGGCTTTGTGGAATATCCCGTCGCAGTATTTTACCGCGTTGCCCGGCAATCACATGTCGGAACAAATTACGGCGCATCTTCAAAGCAAAAATATCGATCCCAAAAAAATAAACTATAGCGGGAGCCGCGTAGGCACTTATTATTTAGTAAAGGGGGCCGACCTTAAAAATGATTCGCTCATATATGACAGGGCCGGTTCTGCATTTGCTGAACTTAAAACCGGCAGCACTGATTGGGATAAGGTTTTTGAGGGTGTAAGCTGGCTGCATTTTAGCGCTATTTGCCCCGCTCTAACCCAAAATGTGGCTGATGTTTGCCACGAGGCGCTTGAAGCCGCTTCAGCAAGAGGAATTACTATTTCCATCGACCTTAATTACCGCTCGAAACTTTGGCAATATGGCAAACAGCCTATTGAAGTTATTCCCGGCTTAGTTAACTATTGCGATTTAGTGATGGGCAATATTTGGGCAGCCGAAACCATGTTGGGTATACCCGTTGATGGCGATATACATGCTATTGGTGAAAAAGCAAACTACTTGCAGGCCGCTTTAAAAACCTCCGAAGCTATTACAGAAAAATATCCAAAGTGCAAGGCAGTAGCTAATACATTCAGGTTTGATGCCGGCGGTGGTATTAATTATTATACGGCGCTTTATACTGGCGGCAACTATTACCATACCGAAGATCATTCGGCAGCGCATATCATCAATAAAGTGGGCAGTGGAGATTGTTTTATGGCGGGGCTTATTTACGGGTTCTACAACAACCATTCGCCAAACGACATATTGAATTTTGCTACGCTTGCCGCGTTCGACAAGTTATTTTTAGATGGCGATGCCACTACGCATAAAGTGGATGAAATTAAAAAGCTAGTGATACTATGAGCAAGCATCAACCTATTATCGACAGTATTTTAAAACAGGGCATGGTGCCGCTTTTCTTTTATGAAGATGCGGAAGTAAGCCTTGAAATTACCCGCGCACTTTACCGGGCAGGTAACCGTGTGTTGGAGTATACTAATCGGGGCCCAGAGGCGCTCGAAAATTTTAAGCTGTTAAAAAAAGCGCAGCAAACCGAAATGCCCGACCTGCACTTGGGCATCGGCACCATAAAAACCGAACAGGATGCACATGACTTTATAGCCGCCGGTGCTGATTTTATCATCGCCCCTATTGTTAACCCCGCGGTTGCGAAAATAACGCACGACAATGACCTGCTTTGGTGCCCCGGCTGCATGACACCGACTGAAATTTTCATTGCGCAGCAAAATGGCGCCGCTTTAATTAAGCTGTTCCCTGCCAATATTTTGGGTGCCGAATTTATGAGTTCGATAAGGGAACTTTTCCCGGGGCAGTTATTTATGCCTACCGGCGGGGTGGAAATGAACGTAGAGAACATCAGTAAGTGGTTTAAGGCAGGTGTTTGCGCAGTGGGGATGGGTAGCAAATTGATTACGAAGGACATACTGGCTAAAAAACTTTACAACGACTTATATTTGAATACGCAGGAAGCGCTTAGGCTGGTACAAGCGGCCAGGTAAACCAATCAAATAAACACTATGGCGAACGAAAAGATCGGTAATTACAGGTGGGTAGTTGTTGCGCTGCTGTTTTTTGCTACTACCATAAATTATCTCGACAGGCAGGTGATAGGGCTGCTTAAACCTACACTTGAAAAACAATTTAACTGGACTGAAATAGATTACAGCCATATTGTTATGGCATTCCAAACCGCCTATGCGCTTGGGCTATTGGCCTTTGGGGGATTTATTGATAAAATAGGTACTAAGTTAGGCTATACATTATCGCTGGTTGTTTGGAGTTTGGCCGCTATGGCGCACGCCCTGGTAAAAAGCACCTTGGGTTTTGACGTGGTGCGTGCAGCGCTTGGACTTGGCGAATCGGGAAATTTCCCGGCCGCGATAAAAACCATTGCAGAATGGTTCCCTAAAAAAGAGCGGGCCCTGGCAACGGGCATATTTAATTGCGGTGCCAATGTGGGCGCCGTTGTTGCTCCTATTATGGTGCCGCTTGTATTAGGAATATATGGCTGGCAAATGGCATTTATTATCACAGGCGCAATAGGTTTTATATGGCTTATATTTTGGTGGCTATTCTACCAGGTTCCGTCAAAACACAAAAAGCTACAGCCTGCCGAATACGCCTACATACACAGCGATGACGCTGTGGAAAGCGGCGATGAAGCCAAAATAAAATGGGTAAAATTGCTAGGCGTAAGGCAAACCTGGGCGTTTTTTTTCGGTAAATTATTAACTGATCCTATCTGGTGGTTTTTTCTCTTTTGGTTACCGTCGTACTTTGCCAATACGTTTCATCTCGATCTTACAAAACCCAGTTTGCCATTGGTTATCGTTTATTCTGCCACAACAATTGGCAGTATCGGCGGCGGATATCTATCATCCACATTGATAAAAAGCGGCTGGCCGGTTTTTAAGGCCCGTAAAACCTCCATGTTCATATTTGCATTATGCGTTGTTCCCATCATTTTTGCACGCTACACCACAAATATATGGCAAGCCGTAGCGCTCATAAGCCTGGCTGCAGCCGCCCACCAGGCATGGAGCGCCAATATATTTACAACAGCTTCAGATATGTTCCCTAAAAGAGCAGTAAGTTCAATAGTTGGGATCGGAGGTATGGCCGGCTCATTAGGTGGCATATTATTTCCGTTGCTGGTAGGATACATCCTCGAAGCTTATAAACATTCGGACAATATGTCGGCAGGCTATAATATTATCTTTACAATTTGCGGATTTGCCTATTTGTTAGCGTGGTTAATAATGCACTTGCTTACCCCTAAAATGAAACCGGTTGAACTGTAAATGCTTAATTTACAAGCATGATTTTAATAACCAGTTTTTTTACAACGTCAAAACCATCCACCTTTAGATTAGGGCGATGCGCATCCGATGGGAAGAACAGGTAAAATTCGGCAGGTGTTGCTGTGTAATATTTGCCATCGGCGGTATAATGCGCCGAATCCTTTTTTTCATCATAAGGTTCGGTAACAGTTGCCGATGCCAGTGGCGCAACGCCTATTTTCTCCTCGCCATTAATTACGTATTGCAGGTCGATGTATTTTCGATGGGCTTCCCACTTGGCAGCTTCAGGTGTTTTTGATGGCGCTTCGGTAATAATGGCATAGGCATTTTTGTCTTCAATAGGGTACGTACCGCCGGGCAGCGAGGCCAGTTTCGCGCTATCGGCTAAAAAAGCAAAAACCTTGTCCCAGGTGGCTTTGTTGTTTTCGTACTGGTGCTTAAACTCGGCGCTGTTTACATCGGCATAAATATTTATTTTCAGATTCGGGGCCCATATTTTGCTTTTGACCCATGCGTCGGGGTTTTTATCAGCAGTTTGCGCCATGGCTCCATAGCTTGTTAAAAGTAGTATCATAATGGCAGGTGTTTTAATTTTATTTAAGAATTTCATAACTGTTGATTTTCAGGGTGTACAATTGGTTAATTCAATAATACAAGGTATTAATGTAATTGCACTTATTCAACGTTATTATTTACTTTAACGTTTGCGTAATTTAGGCTAACATTAGTTCAGTTTTTACCACAAAGGTTGTACAATTGTATTATCAATTATGAGAGTAATACACAGTGTACATCCCGACGACTTTAAGGCTTACCAAACGGCGCTGATACGCGAACGCTTTTTAATAGGCAAACAGGTACAACCTAACGAAGTAAACTGTACCTATACCCATTACGACAGGATGATAGTTGGCTTTGCAAACCCTGTTAACCAACAACTGGAACTGCCCAACTACCCCAACCTGCGTGCGGAGTATTTTTTAGAACGCCGCGAGACAGGGATTATTAATGTTGGCGGCGATGGCACAATTACTGCTGACGGGCAATCGTTCGAATTAAAAAAGTTGGATTGTCTTTACATTGGAAAAGGCACAAAACGGGTAACTTTTTCAAGCAATAACGAGGCTGAACCGGCGGTATTTTACATGCTTTCAAGTTCGGCACACGCAACCCACCCCACCACCCTTTTAACACATGCAGATGCCGTTAAGGTAACTTTAGGCGCAGCGGCCACGGCAAACCATCGTACTATAAATAAGTATATCCATTTGGAAGGCATTAAAAGCTGCCAGCTAGTGATGGGCCTAACCATATTGCACGAAGGCAGCGTATGGAACACCATGCCGCCCCATGTGCACGACCGCCGCATGGAGGCTTATTTTTATTTCGATGTACCCGAAGGGCAAAAGGTATTTCATTACATGGGCGAAGGAGAAGAAACACGCCATATCACCATGGATAATTACGACGCTGTGGTATCGCCGCCATGGAGTATACATGCGGGCAGCGGAACGGCAAGCTACAGCTTCATTTGGGGCATGGCAGGCGAGAACCTGGATTACACTGATATGGACCCGATAGCTATTCCCGACATCAAATAATTTAAATTTTAATCATCCAAAAACAATGAACGATCAATTCTCATTAGCAGGCAAGGTAATAGTAGTAACAGGTGGCACCGGCATTTTGGGCAACTCGTTTGTTAACGGTATTGTTGAAGCGGGTGGCGCGGTTGGTATTTTAGGTAGAAACGCGGCAGTTGCCGAAGAACGTGCTGCTGCCATTAACAAAAACGGTGGTAAAGCCGTTGCCCTAATTGCTGATGCTTTGAACGAAAGCGAACTGGAAGCAGCCCGCACAAAACTACTGGACACTTTTGGCAGGCTGGACGGATTGGTGAACGGCGCCGGCGGTAATATGCCCGAAGGCGTGTTGCAAAATGAGGAGGACATTTTTAAAATGAACCTTGCCGGAATGCGCAAAGTAATGGATTTAAATACCTGGGGAACCATTATCCCCACCCAAATATTTGGTGAGGCCATTGCCCAAACAGGTAAAGGTAGCATCGTCAATATCTCGTCCATGAACTCAAAACGGGCTATAACCAAGGTTTTGGGCTATAATATTGGCAAGGCCGCTGTTGATTGTTACAACCAATGGTTTGCTGTTGAGCTTGCCAACCGTTACGGCGATGCCATCCGTATGAACGCCCTGGCCCCCGGCTTTTTCCTAACCGAGCAAAACCGTAGTTTACTCACCAAACCCGAAGGTGGCTACACGCTGCGCGGCGAACTGGCCATAAAACAAACCCCCTTCAAACGTTTCGGCCACCCCGATGAATTGATAGGCGCGCTGGTTTGGTTGTTAAGCGATGCCTCGCAATTTGTTACCGGCTCCATGATATGTGTTGATGGTGGCTTCTCTATTTTTGGTGGTGTGTAACAACACACCCATTCAAAAGAAAGAAGTGATGTAACTGTGCGATTCTCCTGTTGAGAGTAATAGCCCATAAAAAGACATTTATACTGCATTACATATTATGGTTAACATAACTTAACATAATTTCAAGCTATTTTTTTAATAAAATATTGACTGTCAATTACTTATTAAGTAAAATGAGTTAAATCGTGTAAACCATGTATTACACCATTGTTGCTTTGTCTTCAATAATGTTTCGGGGAATCGGCCAACACTTCAATATGTCATTTGATGGGCTATTACCCTGTTGAGAGAGGCGGAGGATTGTGTTCCCTTGCGCCTCATTAATGCTTTTGTTTATATTTAATTTTTATAAGTTTACCGTAGGTAATATTAACCTAAAGAGAATATAAACTACCATGAATTTTGGCGCCATCACCATAAAAGATATTGCAAAAGAGCTGGGAATCTCAGCCTCCGCGGTATCAAAAGCGCTGAAAGACAGCCATGAAATAAGCGAAAAAACCAAAAAACTGGTACTCGAGTGCGCCCAAAAACATAACTACCAACCTAACCCAATGGCCCGCAGCCTTAAACAAGGCAAAAGCAAGTCGCTGGGTGTGGTGATACCCACCATCGACAATAATTTTTTTTCGCAGGTAATTGATGGCATCGAGTCGGTAGCCTATAGCAAAGGCTACAACATCATCATGACACAAACACATGAGCTGTATGATCTGGAACTATCGAACGTAGAGCACCTCGCCATGCGGTCGATTGACGGCCTGCTAATTTCTCTTTCAATCGAAACAGAAAATATCGATCACTTAAAAAGACTGCACAATATGGGCCTGCCTATTGTGTTTTTTGATCGCGTTAGCAACGAAATAGAAACACACAAGGTAATTGCCGATAATTATAAGGGGGCCTACGATGCAACCACACATTTAATACGCTCCGGCTATCGCAAAATTGCGCACATTACCAGCGCTGTAAACATATCCATCACTGCCGAACGATTGAAAGGCTACTGTGCAGCCCTTGAAGAAAATGGCCTTCCGGTAAATGACAAGTACATAAAATACTGTCCCCAAGGCGGTAAGGCGATCACCGAAATTGAAACTGCCTTGACTGATCTTCTAAATATGCAAGATAAACCCGACGCTATCTTCACCGCAACCGACCGCACAACTACAACTATCATAGGCTTGCTGCATAAGCTTAAAATAAAAATACCTCAAGACATCGCACTGCTCGGCTTTACCAATACCCAAATGGCCTATGTGCTTAACCCATCGCTTTCGCAGGTTTACCAGCCCGGTTTCGAAATGGGCAAAAAAGCAACAGGAATGCTCATCAACCTTATTGAGAGCCGAAAGCCAGCTACTGAATTTGAAACCGTAGTATTCCCCACCCAATTGTTTACGCGCGAGTCAACCAAATCACTTCTATAATTATTTAAAATATAGATAACGAGAACGATTGCGTAAATATTCATTCGCCAAAAGTTGCCGCATGCTAACTTTCCGCCTACTTTTGGTTTGTACAGATACTGCCAGACCAATTCTATGAAACCTTTTTTAGATCAGAATTTCCTGCTCCAAAGCAAAACTGCTGAACATTTATACCACGAGTATGCTGCAGGCATGCCCATCATTGATTACCATTGCCACCTCGACCCGGCACAAATTGCCAATAACATCAATTTCGCCAATCTTACCGACATCTGGTTGCGTGGCGATCATTACAAATGGAGGGCCATGCGGGCCAACGGCATAAATGAACAATACATCACCGGGAATAAAACCGACCAGGAGAAATTTGAAAAATGGGCCGAGACGGTACCGTACACCCTGCGCAACCCCCTATACCACTGGACGCACCTTGAACTGCAACGCTATTTTGATGTGCACGAATTGCTATCGCCCAAAACGGCCCGCTCAATTTATGATGAATGTACAGCAAAACTGCAAACACCGGAATACGATGTGCAGCGCATGATAGAAAAAATGAATGTCGAAGTGATTTGCACCACCGACGACCCTATCGACAGCCTTGAGCATCACCAAAAAGTAAAACAAAGTGGTTGGAAGGTAAAAGTATTCCCCACTTTCAGGCCTGACAAAGCCATGAACCCCGATGACGTTTCCGCCCTTAACGATTACATCAACAAACTTGAAGCCGTTAGCGATACCGCAATAAACAATTACAGCGATTACCTGAAGGCCCTGAAAAGCCGTCACGATTACTTTGCTGCAAACGGCTGTAAAGTATCCGATCACGGCCTTGAACAAATATATGCGGCTGATTACTCCGACCATGAAATAACCACCATCTTCAACAATATCCTTTCCGGCAAACCATTACAGCCAATTGAGGCGCTGAAATTCCGCTCGGCAATGCTATATGAATTTGCCCTGTGGGACCATGAAAAAGGCTGGGTACAACAATATCACCTCGGCGCGTTACGCAACAATAACGCCCGGGCCCATCGCGAAATCGGCCCTGACACCGGCTATGATTCCATTGGAGACTTTAGCCAGGCACAAGCCCTGTCGCGCTTTTTAAATAAGCTGGATAGCACCAATCAACTGGCCAAAACCATCATTTACAACCTCAACCCCGGCGATAACGAATTGTTCGCCACCATGGCAGGTAATTTTAACAATGGCACCATCATCGGAAAAATGCAATTCGGCTCCGCCTGGTGGTTCCTCGACCAAAAACAAGGCATGACCGACCAGATCAACGCGCTCTCAAGCATGGGCCTGCTCAGCAAACTGGTAGGCATGCTCACCGATTCGCGTAGCTTCATGTCCTACCCTCGCCATGAATATTTCAGAAGGTTATTATGTAATTTATTGGCCACTGATATCGAAAATGGAGAACTACCAAACGACATTGAATGGACCGGCAAAATCGTACAGGATATTTGTTATAACAACGCGAAAAACTATTTCGACTTTTAGGTCATTAACCCATGAAAAGAATATTTTTTGTCCTGGCGTTTATTTTTGCCACTGTATTGGCCAATGCCCAGCAACCCTGGCCGCAGCGGATGGCAGCTACTGCAATGAAACTTTGGCCCGATACTTCAGCCCAGTGGAGCTGTGAACACTGTATGGCGCTTAACGGTGTGGAAAGTGTTTGGGAACAAACCGCCGATAATCAATATTTCAGTTACGTACAGCATTCCATGGATGCCTTAATTGCTTATGATGGCACCATTAAAAACTTTCAAAAAAACGACCAAACGCTGGATAATGCAATGTTCGGACGCCTGCTATTAAAGCTTTTTAATATCACCGAAAAGGAAAAATATTATAAAGCAGCACTGCAATTATACGGGCAGTTAAAAAACGGCGGCCTGGCGCAGGAACATCATGAAACTAACCCAAAAAGGCATAATTATTTATGGGTGGTTGAACCTTTTTATGCCGACTGGGCACATACCTTTCACCGGGACAGTGATTTTAATGATATAGCTAAACAGTTCATACTGACAAACGGCTTCCCCCGGGGCAACAGTAGTCATTCGTATGGTTTATACATGATGGCCTTGGTTGATGTATTGGATAATTTCCCTAAAAGCAATGCCAATTATGAAAAGCTACTTACGGTTTTAAGCAGGCTTTCAACCAACATACAAAAACACCAGGATGCCAAAACCGGACTGTGGCGCAGCATGATAAATAAATCAAATCAGCGTGTTAATCATTTCGATACTACGGCATCATGCATGTTTGTGTATGCATTTGCCAAATCTGTTCGCAAAGGTTATTTGCCTGCAAACTATATAAATGTTGCGCGCAAAGGCTATAAAGCCATGTTGCATAAATTTACTGAAGCGCACACCAACGGCGCTTTCATCCAGGCCAGTGTGGAAATGGAACGATTGGATAACCTCTCGTTGGGCAAAGGCAAAACAGTTTTGGTTGATAGTTATTTCAACAATGAACATCGTAAAGATATTACCGGCAAGACTATATCCTACCATTACAAATGGGATGAAATGACCAATAACGGCTTCTCGTTTTTAGGTACTGTGTTTAACAACTACGGCGTAAAAACCGGCACATTATACGATGCCCCAACGGCTAAAAATCTCAAACCTGCCAATATATACATCATCGTCGACCCTGACATCCCGAAAGAAAATCCCGATACCAGATACATTGAAGCCGATCATATTAAAGCCATTAGCGATTGGGTTCGTGCAGGCGGCGTATTGGCTGTACTAAATAATGACACAGGTAACGCGGAGTTCGCACACCTGAATAAGCTATTGTTAAAATTTGGCATGCGATTTAACCTCGATAGTCGCAACAACGTAAAGGGAACCCAATATGAGCAGGGTGCCATTTACATCCCCGCCGGGAATGAGATATTTAAAGCCGCCAAAAAAATATACGTGAAAGACATCAGCACCCTGCATGTTGATACCCCGGCCTATTCGGCACTGACCGATAAAAATGATGTGATCATCGCGGTAGCAAAATATGGCAAAGGCACCGTTTTTTCCGTTGGCGACCCCTGGTTTTATAATGAATACACCGACGGCCGCAAATTATCACCGGATTTTCAGAACTTTACTGCAGCCAATGATTTTGTAAAGTGGCTCATCGGACAGATACCTAAATAAATGAAATTTAAATTATTGTTTTTACCCCTGCTGACCATTTGCGCCAGCATTATTACAAACGCACAAACCCCTGAGCTAAAAACATACGACCTTATCTGGCACAGCCAAAGCAAGAACTCCAGCGAATCTATGCCCTGCGGTGGCGGTGACATAGGCCTGAATGTTTGGGTGGAGCATGGCACTTTATACTTCTACCTTTCCAAAAGCGGCACTTTTGTATGATTCGTTATAAACTTTCTTCCAAAAACGTTTGTAAATCTCATTAAACGCAGCTGCGTCGCCCTTATTAAGAAGGTTGGCCAACTGTGAATCGGTGAGAACGGTGTGAGGCATTGGGTTGGTAAAATTTACTGGTTAAATCTATATAAAAATTTGTTTCATATTTATAAAAAGTTGACATAAAAATTATTTTATTTTAAAGTCGGCTACACTTAGCTCATTTGTGCCTTATCAACAAACAGTCATCCCGGGTTCGGTTTTCCGTTACCAGATTAAAATTAGTTCGCGAATATTTTATTATTATGTACTTGGATATATTGCTTTAATAATTGTAATATCTATTTTACTTTCCCTTCCATCCCATCTTCATTTATATAAAAACCTGTTTTCCTACACTATTTAAAACCAGCACTTTTATTAGAAACCAATACACTAACCCATAAATGCATATATATTATTTTGAAGGGATAGTATTAAAAATGGGTGGTTTAATATTTACTGAATTCTTATAAATGGGGCCGGGAGAATTATTTCAATCATCCAACCCTTTTCCGCTAAGTATTTGCGGTATGTATTTTTCAACTCGTGACTCGCGGGTTTTTGATTGCTTGGGTTGAGAAAAATGAAAAAGGTATGCCCGTTGCCGCCCCGGCGTTAATGCCGCAAACGCGGTTTTCAGGGCCGGTATCCTGTCTAATTTGCTTTGAAATTCTTCAGGAACTGCGAAGTCCGCGGTGGTTTTAAGTACTGCCTTTAACCCGGATTTTTCCACTTCAATGGCCTCAAAAATATAGGTCTTCAGTACAGGTTCAAGGTCAATTATTTCGCTGAAGTTGGTAAACCTAACCTGTCGCGGTACCTGTACGTTCTCCGTTTGCTGTATCAGGATACCATTAGTATCATTTAACAAAGTACCTTTAAAAAACAACACGGCGCAGTATTCTTTAAATACATGTATCAATACAATGTTACTTTTCCCAAATGTGTAACAAGGGCAGCCCCACTTCAATTCTTCATTCAGTCCGCAGTCAAGAATAATAGTTCTTAACTTTTCAATTTCTTCCTGCCACTTTCCAGCTTTGTTAAAATAAAAATCAACTTTAGGATTCATGTTATAAATTTATTGATTAGTTGAAACAATCTTCTTACCCGCAGGCCTAAAATACCACCACAAAATAATAAAAACAGTTTGCATTATGGGGCCGATAATTCCTTTTACGGGTTTAAAAAACGATTAGATTTTATTTTTTATATTAGCAATGCATTACATTAGCATCTTTCTAAACTATACCTTCATTGAATGCAAAAATATTCTAAACAAACCCGTTTTTTATTGGCTGTCGACTGTATAATTTTTGGTTTTGACGGTGAAACTTTAAAAATACTTTTGATAAAAAGGGACTTTCAGCCCGAAAAAGGAAACTGGAGCCTAATGGGTGGTTTTGTGCAGGTTGATGAAAGCTTAGAGCAGGCATCGAACAGAATATTGAAACAGCTAACCGGGCTGGAAGGAGTTTATCTTGAACAACTACACACTTTTGGCGAAGTACAGCGCGACCCTAAAGAACGAACCATTTCAACCGCCTATTTTGCTTTAATTGATATCCATAAATACGAGACACAGCTAAGTAATGATTACCACCCTGAGTGGTTCCCGTTAAAGCGGGTGCCAAAGCTTATATTTGATCACCAGGCGATGGTTGAAACAGCCAAGAAAAGGATACGGTATAAAGCAGCCCTGCACCCGATATTATTTGAGCTTTTACCTAATAAGTTCACTCTGCCACAGTTACAAACCCTGTATGAAAGCGTGTTTAATACAACCATTGATAAGCGCAATTTCAGCAAAAGGGTATTGGCAACAGGTTTGTTGGTAAAACTTACAGAGAAGGATAAAGCAAGTTCAAGACGAGGGGCGTTCTATTATCAGCTGAACATGAAAAATTACTACGCTAAATTTCAATCGTTCCTGAATTTTATACCCAACCCCGATAGTTTGTTGTAAGCCATAAATTTGGCATCAGTCCGAAAAACCAGACAACTCGTTGATAATCAAATAGTAAATGATTTTTCATTCGGATTGAGCATAAAGTGTTTGCGAGCGTTATTTTAATTTTATTACTAATCAATTTGTTACAATTAAATGCATGCTTTTTGCCCGATATAGCGCATATTCACGTTAATTATAAAGCATAATTTGCAGACGGTAGCCAATTGCCGGTAAAACCGTATTTTACATCTTTAGAAAACCAATATAACCAACATGGCTAATAATGTATATGATGCTATTGTGATCGGGTCTGGTATCTCAGGTGGCTGGGCTGCCAAGGAGTTAACAGAAAAAGGCCTTAAGACCATTATGTTTGACCGCGGCAGGAATATAGAACACATAAAGGATTATGTGAATGCCACAAAAGCCCCCTGGGAATTTAAGGATCGAAATCAAAAAACACAGGAGATATTAAAGGACTACCCGGTACTTGTGCGCGACCCGGGCCTGCTAAACAATAATCTTGATTATTGGGTTGATGAAAAAGAAAGCCCTTATGTTGAAGTAAAACGCTTTGATTGGTTCAGGGGTTACCATGTGGGCGGTCGGTCGCTGATGTGGGGAAGGCAATCATACCGTTGGAGCGACCTTGACTTTGAGGGTAACCTAAAAGACGGCGTCGCCGTTGACTGGCCAATACGGTATAAGGACCTTGCGCCCTGGTACAGCCATGTAGAGCGTTTTGCCGGTATAAGTGGTTCGCTTGAAGGACTACCGCAACTGCCCGATGGCGATTATTTGCCTGCCATGGATATGAATTGTGTTGAGAAAGATGTTGCAGCACGGATTAATAAAAATTACAAAGGTAAGCGGCATATGATCATAGGGCGTACGGCTAATATCACTATCCCACATAATGGCCGCACCAATTGCCAGTACCGTAATAAGTGTGCCATGGGGTGCCCGTTCGGGGCTGCATTTAGTACGCAATCATCAACATTGCCTGCCGCGATGGCAACAGGCAACCTTACCTTGAGGCCGTTCTCCATAGTTACCCAAATATTGTACGATAAGGAAACAAAAAAGGCCAAAGGAGTTGAAATACTTGACGCTGAAACCAACCAGAGTTATGAATATTATGCAAAAGTGATATTCTTAAACGCATCGACCCTAAATTCAACCTGGGTATTGATGAATTCGGCTACTGATGTTTGGCCCGATGGATTGGGAAGTAGCAGCGGCGAATTGGGGCATAACCTGATGGACCATCACTTTAGGGCAGGTGCTGAAGGTATTGTAGAAGGATATGAAGACAGGTATTATTTCGGCAGGCGGGCCAACGGTATATATATCCCGCGTTTCAGGAACTTTAATGGCGATAAACGCGATTACCTGCGTGGCTTTGGTTACCAGGGTGGGGCAAGCCGCGAAAGGTGGAGCAGGGATATTGCTGAATTGAATATTGGCGGCGAATACAAAGATGCGCTTGGCGAGCCCGGGCAGTGGACAATGGGATTAACCGGTTTTGGCGAAACTTTACCTTATCACGATAACAAAGTATTTCTCGACAAGAACAATAAAGATAAATGGGGATTGCCTGTTTTGGCAATCGATGCCGAAATAAAGGAGAACGAAACCAAAATGCGCACCGATATGATGGCTGATGCACAGGAAATGCTGGAAATAGCGGGACTTAAAAATGTTAAGACTTACGATCACGGTTATTCACTTGGTGCTGCTATACATGAAATGGGTACGGCACGTATGGGGCATGATCCAAAAACATCAGTACTTAACAAGCACAACCAGCTTTGGGATGCGCAAAATGTGTATGTGACTGATGGCTCGGCCATGGTTTCGTCGGCATGCCAAAACCCTTCGCTTACTTATATGGCCATGACCGCCCGCGCGGTTGACCATGCAGTTGGGGAACTGAAAAAATTAAATATTTAACGATCTTTAAAATACAATTATGGCAACTCAGCAAAACCGGCGTTCGGCTATAAAGAATATACTTGCAAGCACCGCAGCTATCGGCGCATCGGGTGCGCTATCTTCGTTTGCAAATTCACCTAAGCAACAAATGACTAACGATAAATTAAAAGGCAACATAAACCATTCAGTATGCCGTTGGTGCTACGCCGCTATACCGCTCGACCAGCTTTGCGCTTCAGCAAAAGAAATAGGCATTAAAGCCATTGACCTGGTTGGCCCCGCTGATTGGCCCACGCTTCAAAAATACGGCCTGTATTCGGCCATGTGTAACGGGGCCGAGATAAACCTTACTGATGGGTTTGGCGATAAAGTTTACCACGATAAACTGATAAAAAGTTACTCCGATATGATTCCGCTGGTGGCAAAGGCGGGCTATAAAAACCTAATATGCTTCAGCGGCAGCCGCAGGGGAAAAACCGACGAAGAAGGATGGAGCAATTGCACCGAAGGATTAAAGAAATTAATTCCACTGGCTGAAAAGCATAATGTAACACTGGTTATGGAGCTGTTGAACAGTAAAATAAACCATAAAGATTACCAATGCGACAAAACCGCCTGGGGTGTTGAACTGGTAAAAAGGGTTGGTTCTGAAAATTTTAAACTGCTGTATGATATCTATCACATGCAAATTGATGAGGGCGATGTGATACGGACTATTACCGATAATCACCAATACATTGCCCATTACCACACCGGGGGCGTACCGGGAAGGAACGAGATAGACGAAACCCAGGAACTATATTACCCTGCTGTAATGAAAGCCATTTTAGCAACGGGCTTTACAGGGTATGTGGCGCAGGAATTTATCCCAAAAAGGGCAGATAAAATGGCTTCGCTAAAACAAGGCATATTGATATGTGATGTGTAAATCACTTTGCTACCAGTCGATGCCATTCGGGGTGCCGTTTTAGGTAAGCTTGTATGTATTGGCAGTATACTTTTATTTTAACACCATTGGCCTCGAGGTATCTTAATGTTTTTTCAACCAAGGCTGCGGCAATGCCTTTTCCCTCCAATTCTTCGGGCACTTCGGTGTGTACCAGCAGGTAAACGTTATCACGCTTTATATAATCAATAAAGGCACGCTGGCCTTCTACTATCATCTCAAAATTATGGGCTGGCTGGTTATCAACCAATGGCAGGTCATCGTACATATCAGGCTAAATATAATTTGTGTTCGATGTAAAAATAACTGTTGCCCCAGCGGGACTACCCCTTTGTAGAAAAAAATTCAATGTCGTTTTTTGCCTCGTCAGAGGCTACCCTTTGCGAATTTGGGTAGCTCCTAACGGAGCAATATTCTTTTCTTTATCTTTTTCTACAAAGAGGTAGCCCTTACAGGGCATATCTTACTAAACTAAAGATTATATCGAACTCATGTTAAATATAAAAATCTTAAACGAACGGGCCCGAGTTCATTCAAAATATAGAGCTTTTTAAAATGAAGGCAATGTGCCTGCTTTATGGCCATAATGGGTGGTTTGCCCGTTTACCGGGTTATATTTGTATACACCTAGGTTTCCTCCATAAATAAACCAGAAATTACCCTTGCTATCCTTCTTTATTTTATTGATACCTACATTCGGTAATTTTAATGAGTTGATCCAGGGCGATATATCATTTTCAAATTGTTCGGTAGTGGGGTTATAAATTGAATAGCCATTACGGGTTAATATCCACAGATTTTGACCCGGGCCTTCGTAAATGCTTTGTATATAATCATCATTCAGCGAATTTTTGTTGTTTGCATCGTGTTTAAACACTTTAAAGGTATATCCATCGTACCTGTTGAGGCCGGCCATTGTACCAAACCACATAAAGCCTTTTGCATCTTTAAAAATGCAGTTAACCTGGTTGTGTGAAAGGCCGTTATTTATATTGAGCTGGGAAAACTGATATTGACCGCTTTGCGCAAAAACCTGCGGACATACAAAAAGTATAGCGACCAGCAGTATGTAAAATTTAACGCGCATTGGTATAAATGAAAAATAGAAATTGGTTATAAAAGCCTTATGAAGCTCACACTAAGGTAATATAAATGTTATATAAACATGTATTATTTATAAAAATGGCTAATAAAAAAAGCCGTGCTCCTGTAACAGAAACGCGGCTTTTTTTGGTAATGTTTTCCAGCATGGATTCGAACCACGACTAGCAGAGTCAGAGTCTGATGTGCTACCGTTACACTACTGGAAAGTTTTGTGCATTACTGCACCGGACGGCAAATATCCGAAAATCGGGTTAATTAAAAAAATAAACTTATTGCCAGCGGGTAACAACATTATTGGTGAGGCAATTATGAATTGAGGAAGTGCTATATTTTGATCACTTTGTCATTTTTTTCATTGGTTGGTTTGTGTTCCAATGCTTTGGGGATGAACTTTAAAATAGCCAAAAGCGTACCGCCGATTATAGTTATGGCCTTAAAACCGAAATGGACAAAAGGTTTCATTACTTCCCAATTCTCTTTAGTTACATATGAGCCTTTGGCCGGTGTTTTTTCAATCGTTTTATTTTTATACTGAGTTGCCATAATATGTGCTTTTTATATATAATTAAAAGCATTTGAATGGCTATTTGTTTTATGCAACCTTCTTCTTAAGCGTAATAACGGTTATTTCGGGCCATATACCTAACCTGCCTGAGTAGGCGAGGAAACCAAAGCCGCGGTTAACATAAATATAGCGATTGTTGTGGTGGCCCAAACCCGCCCAAACAGGATACCGGTACTGCACAGGGCTCCAACGCAAACCTGCGGCCTCGATACCGAACTGTGCGCCATGCGTATGACCAGCAAGAGTGAGGTGTATTTGGGTAGTGTTAAACCGCACTTTATCTTCCCAGTGTGTGGGATCGTGCGATAGCAATATTTTGAAGGCATCTTTATCCACACCCTTTAGCGCTTTATCCAGGTCGCCTATTTGTATAAATCCACGGCCCCAGTTTTGTACACCTATAAGCGCTATTTTCTGCCCATCTTTTTCTATGGCTACATTCTCATCAAGCAACAGGCGATAGCCCAACTCCTTGTGATGCAGTTTTAGTGTTTCGAGGTTCGCCGCTTTCTCGGCGTCGCTGTTCCATTGTACATAATCGCCATAATCATGATTACCTAAGACAGAGAACTGCCCGTATGGTGCCCTTAACTGGTTAAAATGGCCCATATACGGTTCTATTTCCCAGGCAGCATTATTCACCAGGTCGCCTGTAAAAACAAAAAGGTCGCTTTTTTGGGCTTTTGCCAGGTTGATACCACGCTGCACTGCGGCGGTATTATCAAAGCTGCCCGAATGAATATCGGATATTTGGGTAATGGTGAAGCCATCAAAGGCATCGGGCAAGTCGTCAAAATATATCGTTTGACGATGGAGCCTGTAATCATATTTACCCCTGATCATGCCATAAATAAGGCTGGTAAAAGGAAAGGCTGCGATGAGCACGGCAAGCTCGCTTATAAATTTTCGCCTGCCGGGAAAAAATGGCTGGCCGGGTTTCCGGGTATTAACCACGCTGTTGCCGATGCCATAAAGGAAGCGTCCCAGGTCGCCGAGAGAGAGGACGATGACAAAGAATAATTTGGTGAGAAAAATAATAAGGAAAAAACTTAGCATGTATTCGTGGAACGGCGTCATTCCACGCGCTACACGAAAACTGCCTGTTCCGGCAACGAATACTACTGTTACCCCTACCGAAATTACCCAAAAACCCCAGGGAACCAATTGTCGCAGCCTTGTTGATGCCCAATTGGCTGTAAGCGTTTTCAGCCCCGAAAAAACATACCAATCAAGCAACAAACTTATGGCGGCAATTACTAAAAATATCTTTATAAAATTCACGTAACAGATTTAGTTTGCAATTTAAATAATGAAACTTAATTGCAACGTAAAAAATCAACGGGCGGAGCGCATAAATAAAACAGCCCCGATGTATTGGCGGGGCTGTTTTATTATTTGTTAATAATAGCGATAATGCCTGTGGTGATGACGCCAGTAAGCACGGCGATGATGATAATGACGCCCATGCCAATAATATGGCCCTGCACCGGCGCCAATCCTTGCCCTTACTACAACCTGTGCCTTTGCGCTATCAACGCTTCCGAATGTAAAGGCAACCATTAGTGCCATTACCATTAATTTTAAATATTTCATATATAGTAGTTGATTTGTAACAAATTTTTAGTTGTGGATAATTACGCGTTCGGTAACCTCCGGATGGTGCCTATGTTCCCTGCGTTCGCGGTATTGAACCGAGCAACTTGATAGTGCGAATGACGCTAATAAGATGAGCGCGGTAATTTTTGTTTGATACTTTTTCATTAGCGTAATTTGTTTTTTAACTGGTATGTTGAATATTAAACCTTATAAGCAATAAAAGGTTTAGCCTACAACTTTAGGCAATACAATTGTTACAATCAATACCAATATTTTAACTGTAGCCATTACCCGGCATCATGAAAAATAATACCTAATGTGTGGCGCTTGCCTGCTGTAATTTCGCTTACGCCATGCTTCATATTAACACGGTGATAGCCGCGTGTGCCACTCACCGGCCTAAAATTGGTAGTAAACACCAGCATATCGCCTTTACGCGGGTTTAGCACAATAGCTTTTGACTGCGCGCGGGGTTTTTGTTCTATCAATACAAATTCGCCACCTTCATAATCTTCACCAGGTTCATTTAAAAATATGACCATTTGCAACGGGAAAAATATATCGCCATAAAGGTCCTGGTGCAAGGCATTGAAGCCGCCTTTTGCATACTTTAATATCAGGGCTGTGGGTTTAATCTGGTTGTTTGCATGGCAAAGCGCCAGTTGTTCGGCTAAGGTTGCGGGGAAGCGGGTGGCGATATTCAGGGCCTGCATCCAGCCGTTTACAATGGGTACCAGTTTGGGGTAAACGGTTTCGCGTAGTTGCTGTATTAATTGCGGCAACGGGTAACTAAAATATTTATACTCGCCTTTGCCGTATTGGTGCCTTTCCATGATCACTTTTTTTCGGTACAGGCTTTCGTTATCATATTGGCTGATAAATTCGTCACACTCGCTATCAGTTAAAACACCCGGCAGTATAGCATAGCCTGTATTGTCCATATCAGCGGCCGCCTTATTCCAATTCAGGCCGTCAATTCTTTGTTCTATATCCATCGTTTACCAATAATTATTGTATGCTCCGTGCTGCTTCCCAACCAATGATGGCCGATTTACGGGTGGCGCCCCAATGGTACTGCCCAAACTCCCCGGTTGATTTTATGACCCTATGACATGGGATAAGAAATGCTACAGGGTTATCGCCAACGGCGCTGCCTACAGCCCTGCTTGCGTTGGGCGAATCTATTTTTTGCGCGATGCCCGAATAAGTATTTAAACCACCTATAGGTATTTTAAGCAATGCCTCCCATACTTTAAGCTGAAAGGCCGTCCCTTTTAAATGCAGCTTTATATTTGACAGCTGCGACCAATCCTTACGAAAAATAAATAGCGCATTTTGTTGCGTTGTATCGGCAAATTGCCTGTAGGTTGCATTGGGGAACTGGCGCTGTAATTCATCAAAAGCTGTTTGCTGATCATCAGCAAAGGCCATGTGGCATATGCCTTTAGGCGTTGACGCTACAATGATATTACCAAAAGGGCTTTCGGCAAAACTGTAGTTAATGGTTAGCGCTGCCCCACCGTTCTTATATTCGGCGGGTGTCATTCCTTCAAGGTTAATAAACAAGTCGTGCAGGCGGCCTGTACCCGATAAGCCTGTATGATAAGCGGTATCGAACAAAGTGGCCTGCTGATCTTTTAGAATTCCTTTCGCATGTTCGAGGCTTAGATATTGTAAGAACTTTTTGGGGCTTATTCCTGCCCAATCAGTAAACAGGCGCTGAAAATGGAAAGGGCTAAGATTAACCTTTTCAGCAACTTCGTCCAAATCGGGCTGGGTTTTAAAATTCAGCCCGATGTAGTTTATTGCATCGGCTATGCGTTCGTAATTTATTGTTTGCTGCGTGTTCATATCATCAATTTTTTATACAACAAATTTACCCTGCCAATACACGCGTTAAAACCCGGAACTTGCTAAGTTTATGAAGCCGATAGCAAGGTAAAGGTTTCGTTACGTTTTTAGAAGCAACATTGTAACATTTTGAAATGCGAGTTTCATGGGTATCTTTGCCATCGATCTAAATAATATCACATTATGAAAAAAATTATTACTACATTATTTATTGTATTAGGCTTTTACGGCATTGCTTCGGCACAGGTAAAAGAAAAAGGCGACACTGAATTTGGCGTTGAAGTTGGCCTAAATAATTCATATGTTACTACTGGTAACGGCTATCAAAATACCAATTCAACCACAGGCTTTAACCCCGGCGTTTCGGGAGATTTTTATTTTTCGAACAGGTGGAGCATTAAAGTTAAAGCATTGTACGATGAAAAAGGCTGGGGAAATGGTTTTATTACAGATAACAGCGGCAATGAAATTGACGGCGTTGATTTTAAACTGAACTACATTACCATCCCTGTTATGGCTAACTGGCATTTTGGTATGCATAGAAACTGGTACCTGGATTTTGGACCTTACGTAGGCATATTAACCAGTGCAAAAGCTGCCGGTTATGACTTAAAAGATTCATTCAACACTACAGATGTTGGTTTCAGGATCGATCTGGGTGTTAAGTTCCCGATATCTGATCGCGCGAAATTCTTTATCGAGATCGGCGGCCAGGGTGGTGGCACCAATATTTTTAAAGACGGGGCATCAGTGCAAAATGAAACCAGCAGCTTGAATGTTGGTGTTAATTTTTAATCACCAGCCCCCTCTAAATCTCTCCCGGTAGGGGAGACTTTTAAAAGTCATTCAAAAATAGCGATGGGTATAAAAGCCATCGCTATTTTTTATAGGTATTTCTGCACCCAATAAATTCGAAATCGAACATTCGAAATTCGAAATCAAAAACCTATCTTTGCCCATGCAAGAAAAAATCCTTATTCTTGACTTCGGCTCACAGTTTACCCAACTGATAGCACGCCGTGTCAGGGAACTCAATATCTACTGCGAGATACACCCATTCAACAACTTTCCGGGAATTGATACTTCAGTTAAAGGCATTATCCTTTCAGGAAGCCCGTATTCTGTTCGCCAGGATGATGCACCAGATTTCGATTTTAAGAAATACCATGGCCAGTTACCAATACTTGGCGTTTGTTATGGTGCACAGCATATTGCCCATAACAACGGCGGCGAGGTAATGAAATCGAGCACACGCGAATATGGTAGGGCCAATTTGCATTATATCGACCAGGACAATAAGTTATTTAAAGATATTCCGCTGGAGTCTCAGGTATGGATGTCGCACGCGGATACCATTGCCCGCATAGCCGATGATTTTGAAGTGATAGCCAGTACCGATACTGTAAAGGTTGCAGCTTACCATATAAAAGGCACACAAACATTTGGAATACAATTCCACCCTGAAGTTACCCATAGTATTGACGGCAAGCAATTGCTGCAAAACTTTTTGGTTGATATTTGCGGTTGTTCACAGGATTGGACACCGGATTCTTTTGTAGAAACTACTATCGCCGCGTTAAAAGAGAAGCTAGGCGATGATAAAGTGGTTTTAGGCTTATCGGGCGGTGTGGATTCATCGGTTGCGGCGGTGTTGCTGCACCATGCTATTGGCAAAAACCTGTATTGCATATTTGTTGATAACGGGCTGTTGAGGAAAGATGAGTTTGAATCGGTATTGGATTCATACAAACATATGGGCCTTAACGTGAAAGGCGTGAATGCCAAACAGCGTTTTTATGACGCGCTTGCAGGTTTGACCGATCCTGAAAAGAAACGCAAGGCAATTGGTCGTGTATTTATAGAGGTGTTTGACGACGAAGCACACCAGGTACAGGATGTAAAATGGCTGGGACAAGGCACTATTTATCCCGATGTTATTGAGTCGGTATCGGTGAAAGGGCCATCGGCTACCATTAAATCGCACCATAATGTAGGCGGTTTGCCTGATTTTATGAAGCTGAAAGTCGTTGAGCCATTAAATACATTATTTAAAGACGAAGTACGCAAGGTTGGTAAGGCTTTGGGTATCGACCCGAATATATTGGGCAGGCACCCATTCCCCGGCCCCGGGCTTGCAATAAGGATACTTGGCGACATTACGCCAGAGAAAGTTGCAATATTACAGGAAGCAGATGCGATTTATATCAACAATTTGCGTAGTTATGGTGTTTACGATAAAGTTTGGCAAGCCGGCGCAATATATCTGCCGGTACAATCGGTAGGAGTTATGGGCGATGAGCGCACCTACGAGAATGTAATTTGCCTGCGCGCAGTAGAATCATTAGACGGAATGACGGCGGATTGGTGTCATTTACCTTATGACCTGCTTGCGAAGATCTCGAACGAGATCATTAACAACGTAAAGGGTATTAACCGGGTAGTATATGACATTAGTTCGAAACCGCCTGCCACAATTGAATGGGAATAGGCGGTTCTTCTTATTTCGAATTTCGAATGTTCAATTTCGAATTTATTTTTTGGCTGCATTGCTTATCAGCGGTTGTTCGCCGAAAGTTCGAACGGTACCTGTCCCTGTAAATAAACCCGCTGAACAAAAACCTGTACCGGTTGAAAAGCCTGTAACGGTTAAACCGGTGGCACCAAAGGTATCAGTTATATCATTGTTGCTGCCTTTGGGGCTAGATCATATTGGACCAGGGCAATCATATGACGATATCAGCCTGAAAAAAGCGCGTATTGCTGCCGACTATTACCGGGGATTTAAATCGGCGCTTGATTCGCTTACTTTTTACGGGTATAATTATAAGCTTCAACTTTTTGACTCGAAAGATGACGCCGCTACGGCGCATGGGCTTGCATATAACCCTAAGGTAAGAACGAGCGACCTGATCGTAGGCCCGGTTTTCCCTGATGATTTGAAGGCTTTTACCGATGTGCTTGTAGGCGCACGGAAACCTATTGTTTCGCCCTTGTCGCCTGAACCGGCGGCTACCTTTCATAACCAGAACTTGGTTACTGTTAACCCACCACTTGAATACCATGCATGGTGCGTAGCGCAATATATCGCAGGCCGTATAAAACCTCAAAAGATATTTGTTTTACGATCGGGCTATAGCGAGGAGAACGATTACCTTGTGCCTTTTGACAAGGCTATTGACAGTTTGAGCAACAAGCATATTAAGATTATAACCATTACCATAATGCATGGGGAATTACAACCCATTATGGCGCAGCTTGCGGCGGGGAAGGATAATGTTTTTGTTATCGCCTCGACCGATCAGGCGTTTTTAACGGTTACCTTAAGCTCGCTTGAGAAGGTGGCTGCCCGGTTTCCAGTTACGCTGTTTGGCCACCCTAGCTGGCAGCATTATTCGTTCTTAACGCCGCAACGCCTGCAAAAATTAAAAACACATATCACATCGGCTGATGGTGTAGATTATAAGTCGGCGGAAACTATTACATTTATCCGTAATTACCGCAACGCGTGGCATACTGAACCATCGGCCTATGCCGTTAAGGGCTTTGACGAAGGATTGTATTTTGGCCAACTGCTTGGTAGTGATAATTTAAAAAACATGGGTAAAACTGACTTTGAAGGATTGCACAACGATTTCGTTTTTCAAAAGAAAGCGGGGCTTGGCTGGATAAACACCCATGTAAACCTGCTGTTATATACTAACTTTGAGCTTAAGAAAGTGGAATGAAGGCAATAAACCAGTTAAAAACGTTCATCCGTATTTTAGATGAATACCCTGCCGAAACGCCTTTAAGTAAATTTTTGCCCGGCTTTTATCGCCAAAACAAACAAATGGGCTCTACCGACCGCAAGGTTGCCAGCAGACTTATTTATAACTATTTCCGCATTGGCAATGTGCTACCTGATCTGCCCCCGGAAGACCGCATTATGGTTGCCGAGTTTTTGTGCAACACGCAGGTGAACTCATTTCTGCAACATTTTAAGCCTGAATGGGCGGCTTGCATTGCCTTTGGTATTGATGAGAAACTGGCGCTGGTAAAATCGGTTTATAAGGATTTTAATTTGGGTGATGTATTTCCGTGGGTTGATAAAATATCGGCAGGAATAGATAAGGACGCGTTTTTAAAATCATTCTTTGTACAACCCGACCTGTTTATACACGTACATAATGGTTATGATCATTTGGTAAAAGCCGAACTCAATAAAGCTGAAGTTGCCTTTAAGGATGAAGGTAACGGTTGCTTTTCGTTACCGAACGGCACAAAACTTGATCATTTGTTCCCTACGCAGCATTGGTTCGAGGTGCAGGATCATTCTTCACAGCAAACGGCCAATTATTTCAGTCCGCAGAAGTGGGACAAGTGGTGGGACGCCTGCGCGGCATCGGGCGGAAAATCATTGCTGCTGCATGAATTGGAGCCGAATATGAGCCTGGTGGTATCGGATATACGCGAGTCGATACTGGCTAATTTGGATGAACGCTTTCAGCAGGCAGGTTTGAAGAAGTACCAAAAGAAACTATTAGACCTAACTCAAAACCCCGACCAGGAAATGCACGATTATGAATTTGACGGCATTATACTGGATGCACCATGCAGCGGCTCGGGTACCTGGGGGCGCACACCCGAGATGATAGCGCAGTTCCATCCATCAAAAATTGAGTTTTTTAATCGCCTGCAAAAAAGCATCGCACAAAACGTGGTGAAATTCTTAAAACCTGGCAAGCCGCTTATTTATATTACCTGCTCGGCTTTTAAAGCTGAGAACGAGGATGTAGTTGACTTTTTGGTGAAGGAATTGGGATTGAAGCTTGAAGAACAGGTTGTTTTGAAGGGTTATGAGCATAAGGCGGATACGATGTTTGTGGCGAGGTTGAGCCCAAGCCCCCTCTAAATCTCCCCCGGTAGGGGAGACTTTTTGGACTAATCAACTATATATCTTCGATTGTTAGATTGGTTTTATTATTCCACAAATCCTGCCTCATTTTTTGGGCTGTTAAAATATAGTTTTCACGACTACACTCCGCTAAAAAAGTTTTGAACGTTAGCATTACATCATCAGAAGCATATAGCAATGATTGATAATAATACTCATTAAGTTTAGACAAAGCATAATCACGGATATCAGTATCGTTTTTTAATCCATACAAAATATTGTCATTAAGAATAAAATGAGCTTTATTTTGTGGGTTAATAACAATGCTCATATATATTAGAATAGTCCTATATTTTTCCTCATTAATAGTTTTTAATTTGAATTTCAACTCCGAGTTTCTATCAAGAATACTTTTTATCACTATTCCTATTCCACTCCCAATGCCTAATGCTGTTATCAATGAGATTATTTGCGTAAACGAAATCATAAGATATTGGTTATTAGCTATTCAACATTAAATAAATTATTCAATATTACATATAAATTAAACAAGTAAGTCTCCCCTTCAGGGGGTTAGGGGGCTACAAATGCGTATTACTCCTAAACAACTTTATCGCGATAGCTAAAAGAATTATACCGAATGCTTTACGCAGTATACTAATGCCGGTTTTGCCGAAGAGGCGTTCGAGCCAGCCTACGTTTTTTAGTACGAGGTATACGAACATAGTGTTAAGCACAATGCCGACAAGAATGTTCTGGGTTTGATATTGAGATTTGAGGGATAACAGGGTGGTCATGGTGCCGGCGCCGGCTATGAGGGGGAACGCCAGGGGGACGATGGATATGGTTTCGGGCATTTCTTCTTTAAAGAATTTTACGCCGAGTATCATTTCCATAGCTATGATAAAGATAACCAACGAACCTGCGATGGCAAATGAGGATACATCGAGCCCGATGATATTGAGCAGCTCGTTACCTGTGAACAGAAAGGCAACCATTAATATCAATACGGCTATGCTTGCTTTTTCGGATTGTATGTGGCCTGCGCGCTGGCGCAGCTCGATAATTACGGGTATGGCACCAAGTATATCAATAATGGCGAACAGGATCATAGTAACGGAAAGGATCTCGTTAAAATTTAAAGTATACATACTTTTAGGTTTTGTGAGCGGGTATCTTATAGTTAAAGGTAAACAAAAAAGGTTCTGAAATTTCAGAACCTTTTTTGAAAATATTGTTATATTATTTTATGCCATTGGAGGTTCGGGGTCTTTCGGTACCGAGACTATACCCTTGCGGATAAGTGAGTGCTTTTTGCTGTAGGCAAAGTAAATTACAAAGCCAATAGCCATCCATATTATTAAGCGCAGCCAGTTGTCTTCGCCTAATCCAAGCATCATCAATAAACACACTACGGCGCCTAATATAGGCACAAACGGCACCCATGGTGTGCGGAACGGACGCGGGGTATTAGGGTCGCTTTTACGCATTACCATTACGCCTATACAAACCAGTACGAACGCGAATAAGGTACCGATACTGGTCATATCCCCTACTATATCGCCGGGAACAAACGCGGCAAATATGCCCACAAACACTAAAAAAACAAGGTTAGATTTATAAGGTGTTTTATATTTTGGATGTAAAGCAGAAAATACCGGCCATATCAAACCGTCTTTCGACATGGAATAGAATACCCTTGACTGGCCTAAAAGCATTACCAGTATTACCGATGAGAAACCAAACAAAATAGCTACTGTAACCAAAATCGACAACCAATGATAGCTCAACATATAATGGTCAATGGTATAAGCTACCGAGGCTTCTTTACCTACGGTGCCAAATTCTTTGTAGCTGGCTACGCCGGTTAGTACATGGCCAAACAATACATACAATACAGTACAAATAGCCAGTGATACTAATATACCTATCGGCATATCCTTTTTAGGGTTTTTAGCTTCCTGCGCTGCAGTTGATACGGCATCGAAGCCGATGAAAGCGAAGAAAACAACACCAGCAGCACTTATGATACCCGATATGCCATACTTCCCAAAATCATGTATAAAGTAGTCGAGGAAGCTTTTTTGCCCGTGGAAAAAAGCTGTTTCGCCATCGTTTGGTGGTATATATGGATTGTGATTTACCGGGTTCATGAACTGCCAGCCAATAACAATAAACAGCACAACTATTGAAACTTTTACTATTACAATAATACCGTTTAACCTGGCTGATTCCTGTGTACCGCGGATAAGCACCAATGAAAGTACCGCTATAATAAATAATGCAGGCAGGTTAATTATTCCACCCACGCCATCGGCCGAGGTTTGGAACGGTGAATGGCAAAACTGGTAGGGTATGTTTAGCCCGACATTTTGTATGAGCTTGTTGAGATATTCGGACCAGGCTATGGAAACTGTGGCAGCGCCCACGGCGTATTCAAGCACTAAGTCCCATCCTATTATCCAGGCTACCATTTCGCCCATTGTGGCGTAAGAGTAGGTATAAGCCGAACCGGCTATAGGTATCATACTGGCAAATTCAGCGTAGCAAAGGCCAGCTAAACCGCAACCAACGGCTGCCAAAATAAAAGCTAAAGTAACAGAAGGACCGGCGTGATCGGCAGCCGCAGCAGCGGTACGTACAAACAACCCGGCACCAATAATGGCACC
>CAIWRU010000042.1 GCA_903915155.1 uncultured Mucilaginibacter sp. | reverse complement strand
GCCTTAAAAAACATTAATTTCATATTGCCGTATAAATATATATTAAGCTTGTAATACTGCTCAAGGTAGTTATATAAGCGTTTTTTATATTAAAAAAATTATTACCTGTACAATTTTTGGTATAGGAATTGCATTGAACAGTATAACAAACGGTTACGTTTGTATTTAATACTATTTATATGAAAAGGATATTAGCGGTGGATGATAATAAAGACATTCTAAACGTATTGCGTTACATACTCGAGGATTCGGGTTATGTAGTAGATACACTCTCGGATGGGCACTTCTTATTTGAAAAAATAAAACAACATACGCCTGATCTTATATTACTCGATATTATGCTTGGTGATTTGGATGGACGAGTCCTGTGCAAGGATGTTAAAACTACCGAAGAAACCCATTCTATACCTGTCATATTAATATCGGCCAACCACAACATAGCCGATGTGTTGAAGCAATGCGGCGCACCCGATGATTTTGTTGAGAAGCCATTTGATATGTACACGCTGCTAAATACAATCGAACGCCAGTTATCTGCTGCTTGATAGTTTTACCGCCCTCTCAATATTTTCCACCTTAAATTCGTAGCCTGCTTGCTTTAACCTGGTTGGTATAACCCACCTGCTTTTTAATATCAATTCGGTTCTTAATACTCAAACTGCATTTAATTGGGGCGTAAAATAATGCAATATGAAGAGGAAGTGTGTTTTGATTCACCCCCATCAAACTAAATATTAATTATATATCATTTTCCACAGTCTTTTTCGTTCTATACTTACATTTACGGTATTTTACAATATTTTTCCACATATATACCATAGCATAATTTAAGTGCGTTAAAAAAGTGTTTATCCACATTTGTGAATTACTAATGTGGATTGCATTTTTAGGTAATGCCTATTTTAGCAACCTGTAAGTACGTGCCCTATGATCAAATACAAATACCTCGCATTTATATCCCCCCTGTTCTTTGTTTTATCTGCTAGCGCCCAGCAGGATCTTTCATTTTGGGTGAACAAAACCTACCGTACGGCCACAACATTGCTTGCTAACGGGCAATATGTTGCCGCGGCACAGCAATTCCGGTTGGTTGAAAATGCGAAAGTGAAACCCGCTACACAAGCGCAATTTGAATCCGAGGTATCATTATTAAAAGAGAACGCGCAGTATTACGAGGCGATGTGCGCGCTGAATTTGGGTAATGATGATGCCGAGAGCATGTTCCTGCGTTTTATTAAGGAACACCCCGAAAACCCGCTGGCTAAGCTGGCTTATTTCCAGATAGGTAAATCATACTTTAAGCAACAAAAATATACCGACGCTCTGCGTTGGTTTGATAAAGTTGATGCAGGCGACCTGGGCGGCAGCGAGAATGTTGAATATAAATACCGTAAGGGTTATTCCTACTTCGCCATAAACGACTATAAGAATGCGCAGCTGCTTTTTGCAGAGGTAAAGGTGAAACACTCGCCCTATACAGAGGATGCAACTTATTATTTTGCGTACATAGCTTATTTAAATAAAGATTATCATTTGGCACTGGTGAATTTTGAGCGCCTTAAAAATTCAAAAAAATACGAGGATAGTTATCCTTATTATATAACCGCAGTTTATTTCCTGGACAAACGGTATGACGATGTGCTGGCCTATGCCATCCCTATTATTAACAGCACCCACCAGCAGCACGAAACAGAAATGCTGCGCATTATTGGCGCATCATATTTTGCCAAGAATGATTATGATAACGCGGTAAGGTATTACAGCCGTTTCCAGGAGGAAGATCACGGCAAAACGCAGAATACGCAGGATAGCTACCAGATAGGTTACACCTATTATAAAGTAGGCAACAATGCCAAGGCAGCTACCGAGTTGGAAAAACTGGTGCAGGGTTCGGATATATACAGCCAGTATGGTAATTATACTTTGGGCGATGTATTCCTGAAAATGAATAATAAGCAGAGCGCACGCAACGCTTACCTGGTAGCATCAAAATTAAACTTTGATTTGAAGATACAGGAAGATGCGCTGTTTGATTATGCCAAATTATCATACGAACTTGATTTTAACTCGGCAGCGTTGAACGCTACGAGGTTGTATTTGAGGAATTATCCGAGATCGGGCAGGAAAGAGGAAGTTCAGATATTGCTGGGCGAGGAGCTGCTGAACTCGAAAAATTATAAAGAGGCAGTTGATATTTTGGAACCTATCCAAAATAAATCGGAAAGCGCCCGGATAGCATATCAGAAAGTTACTTACTATCGTGGATTGGAGTTTTATAACGAACGCGCGTTTGAAAATGCTATCGGTATTTTTATTCGTTCGTTGAAATATCCTGAAGACAGCAAGATCACCGCTTTAACCACCTATTGGATGGCCGAGTCGATGTACGAGGTAAGGAAGTATGGTGAGTCGGTTGAGAATTTCCAGAAGTTTTTGGATATGCCCGAGGCACGCCAAACAGATGTTGCTAATTATGCCAACTACGCACTGGCTTACGCGGCTTTTGGAGGGGAAAAATACCGCACAGCTGCAACCTACTTCGAGAAATTCCTGAATGGTGATGAAAAAGATAAAGCAACTATTAATGATGCCATAACCCGCCTTGGCGATAGCTATTTTGTATTGAAAAGCTACGGCAAGGCCCTTGAAAACTACGACCGCATTGCGGCGCAGCATGGCCCGGGCGAAGATTACGCCATGTTCCAGCGCGGTATGATACAGGGGTTGCAGGGTTCGCAGGACGCCAAGATAAGCACCATGACCAATGTGCTGAGTACCTTCCCTAATTCGGACTATGCGGATGATGCCTCATTCGAAATAGCTTACGCTTACTTTTTGAAGGGTGACGGCCCAACCGCCAAAACCGACTTACAGGCCATGATAGATAAATATCCGCACAGCAGCTATGTGCCGCGCGCGCTGGCTACCATAGGCCTGATTGATTACAACGCAGGTAACGACGATGTGGCTATTGAATCATTCAAAAAAGTGGTACAGGAGTATCCATCGAGCGACGAGGCCAAGCAATCGCTTAAGCAAATCGAAAAAATATATACCGATAAAGGCGACGCCCAAACATTTATTACTTACGCATCAACAACGCCTATTGCGAATTATACCACAGCCGACCAGGAAGGTATAATGTACACCGCTGCCAATAACCTGTACCTCCGCGGCGATTGGCAGGGCACAGTAGGGGCGGTTAACGCTTATTTCGATAAGTTCCCGAACAAGCCTATATACGACAAGCAATCGAGGTTTATACGTGCCGAAAGTTTGGTTAACCTGGGCAAGCCAAATGATGCCGTAATCGATTATAACGTGATATTGAACGACTGGACCAGTGACTATACTGAAAAATCGCTCATCAGCATGTCGAAACTGTACATCGCCCAAAAGAAATATAACGATGCGGTTGTATTTTTAAAGAAACTGGAGATCAACTCGGAATATAAAGCCGATTACACTTTTGCCGTAAATAACCTGTTATTATGCTACGCACAAATGGGCGCGGCAGATGACGCGTTGAAATATGCCAAACTGGTTAGGGCAAACGAAAAATCATCGCAGGAGGATAAGTTTAAAACCGGGCTATACGCAGGTAAGGCCTACCTTGCCAAAGGCGATACCACCGCCGCTGTTAACGAGTTTGACTACACGGTGACCAACACCAAAACCATAGCCGCTGCTGAAGCCAAATACAATGTAGCTAATATTCAATACCTGCAGCACAAGTACAAAGCGTCGCAAAAAACATGTTTCGATTTGGCTAAGGAACTTCCAAACTATGATTACTGGATAGCCAAAACCTACATTTTATTAGCTGATGATTACGTAGCGCTGAAAGATAACTTCCAGGCTAAGGCTACCCTGCAAAGTATACTCGATAATTACAAAGGCAACGACGATATATTAGCCACCGCCCAGCAAAAGCTAAACAGGATAACCGGCAAGAACGACGCGCCGCCGGCACAGCAAACACAACCCGACACCACGCAAAATGCGCAGCCGGACAGTACAAAAGTTAAACCTGCAGGCAATGGTAATTAACAGGATGAGGAATAATAAAACAAGACAAGCAATGAAACTACGCTATATATATACGCTGCTTACCTTAATAACGATACTATACTTTGTACCTGCTAATGCGCAAACAAAGAAAACGACTAAAAAACCGGCTGCTAAAACTAAAACCGTGTCGAAAAAACCGGCTAAAGCACCGGCTAAAAAAACTGATGCGAAAAATCTGGGAGATGCAGCCTCAAAAACTCCGGCAACAACTACCGCTGCCGATACAGGTAAAAATCAAAATGCGCTTACGGAGCAAATAGTAATTACTACAGCTTATAAGCCATTGCTGGCGGATGCGGTAAAAATACGACGTAACCCCGACCTGGAAGATGTAACGCCTTACAAAGCGCCGTTAAGCTACAAGCCATACGATTTACGCCTGGAACAAAATAGCGATATCCGCCAGTTGGAAGCCATGAAAATGCCGCCGGAGCGTGATTCTATCCCACAAAATAATTATGCCGAGGTAGGGCTTGGCAATTTTAAAACCACTTATGGCGAGGCCTATTTTAATACAGGCCCCGATCAGGGTTTACAGGCAGGCGGTTTTGTAAAGCACTTTGCACAGGATGGCAATATTTATAAGCAGGACCAAAGCCGTAACGAAGTAAACGTATTTGGCAAAAGCGTAGGCTCCGAAAACGACCTTACCGGGTTTATTGACTATAAATACAACACCAACTACTTTTATGGGTTTAACCAAAGCGACCCTACAACAGCTGTAGCGCCTGCACACCAGCATTTCAGTATTTTAAGTGCCGAAGGTAACCTGGCCAAAAACTTTGCCGATGTACCAAACGATTTTACCTATGCCTTTAAGCTAAAGGGCTATATTTACAGTGATGCCTTTCATGCGAAAGAAAGCAACCTGGTATTATCAGGCTTTTTGAATGAAACCGTAAACCAGTTTTATGCGGGTGTGGCCGGTTCACTCGATCTGGCTACACAAAAGGATAGCCTTTACAATTATAATAACAGCCTGTTGCGCCTTAACCCCTATATAAAATTCCAGGGTACGAATTATAAAGTTGATGCCGGTATTAATATAGTCGATCAATTTGGCTTTAGCAGCGCGTTTTACATATTCCCGGCAGTGAATTTAGAGTTACAGGTGATACCTAAATATGTACGCTTATTTGCCGAAGCTAAGGGTGATGTAAACAGGTCGTCGATAATGAATTTTACAACCATCAATCCGTTTATGGGTTCAAACATCGCCATAAAAAATTCGGTCGACCAACTGGATATCAGCGCTGGGTTGGAAGGCACTATAGCACCGGGTGTTGGGTTTAAGGCATTTGTTTTCCGCAATAGCGTGAAAAATATGCCACTTATAGTAAGTAATTTCAGCCCTGCGGGCAACACATTTGCTGTTGTGTACGATAATGGCAAATCGCGGATCAATGGCCTCACCGGCGAAATTGATGCCAAAGCCACAGATGATATAGACATTTTCGGTCGTGTTGAGTTTAAAGATTATCAACTGGCCGAACAGGCACAACCCTGGAACCTGCCTAAATTTAAATTAACCGCAGGTGCTGCCATCCACATTAATAATAAGGTTGATATTACCGGTTCGTTATTGTTCCGCGGCAATACGCAGGATATAACTTATACCGAGGCTTTAAACCCAACGGTGAAAGCTACGCCAACCAACATCAGTTCGTTTGCCGATCTGAGCGGTGGCGTTACCTATAAGGCTACCAACAAAATATCGGTGTTTGTAAAGGTTAATAATATTTTAGATTCTACAAATCAAACATGGCTGTACTACCCCGATTACGGTTTTAATATATTTGGCGGCGTTGGCTTTGCTTTTTAAGTTTGTAATTTTTATAATAAAGTTTACTTTTAGCCTGTGGATATAGCCTATTACTTAAGTGAATTACTGGAACAGCTTGGCGAAGTGAACGTGCCCGGCCTCGGAAGTTTTACGCGCGTAAAGGTTGACGGCTATTATAATAGCGATGAAGGCCGTTTTTATCCCCCCACAAGCAAGCTGGAGTTTACGCAGCAATATGCCGACGATGATGTGCTAACGCAGTATATCGGCGTTAAAAAGCGCATATCGCTGGCATCATCAAAATACTTTACCGAAAAATATATTACCGGGCTAAAGCAGGAAGTGATGAGCAGGGAAATTCCCTTTGCCGAACTGGGATCACTTTATTTCGAAAATGGACGTATCCAGTTCAGGGCCGCTGAATCAATACCCGATCCTGAATTTTACGGCTATCCGGCTATCAGCCTTAATAAAAAAAGCGCAGCGCCTGTTTACCATTATGAAGAAACGGTAACCGAACCCGAAACTACTCCCGAACCGGAGACAGTTGAGGACGAATTTAAAGCCCCGGTATACGAACCTTTTACCGAGGATGACCATTTGCATGAACCGGTAACTGCATCCGAACCAGGAGTAAAGCAAGAGCCTGTAGAAGAGGAACAACCAGGGTACCAATACACAACACCATACGAGCCCGAACACGCCGAAACGAATGTTGAGGAACATCACGCCTATTTTACCCCGCAACCGGAGGTAACCATCCCCAGGGCAGAAGAAGAGGACGATTTTATTTTCCATAGCGCTGCCGACATGGAGCCTGAAGCGGAGGAAGAAAAATACGAAGAGCAAGTTGAGGAAGAGGAACAACGCCGCAGTTATTTATGGTTATGGATAACCCTGATAGTATTGGCAGTGGCAGGAGGTGGTGTTTACGGTTGGTTTTATTACCAGCAGCAGCAGGCCCAGCCTGTAAAAAAGACGAAGATTGCTCCGGCAGTTACAAAAAAAGACACGACTGACAGTGCTTCAGCCACGCCGCCTACTGCGAAAGATACAGCAGCAGCAGTAGGTGCCGCGAAAAATACGCCTGTACAAAATGCACCCTCATCAACAATTGACAGCACAAAAAAGCGTTATGAAATAATTGCTGCTGAAACTAAAACACAAAAGGAAGCAGATAAAATAGTAAAAAATTATAAAAGTATTGGTATACAGGCACATGTCGTTACTGATGCCCCTGGAAAACGAAAGAAAGTATCACTCGGAACTTACGACTCCCCGACAGGAGTAAACGCAGCAATGAACGACTTGCTAAAAACAGGAAAAGTTAACAAAGGCATTTGGCCATTACCCATTAATCCAAAAAAATGAGTTTATTATTACAGGTTACGGATACCGCACAAAAAATAGCTGACACAGTTAAAAACCTTTCACAAACCACCGCAACACCTGGCGATACCCTTCGTTTCGGCGACCTGCTGGTTAGGGGTGGGGTGATCATGATACCCATTGGTTTGTTAGCTGTTTTAGGGCTGGTAATATTTTTCGAACGTTATTTCACTATTCGCAAAGCATCAAAAAACGAATCGAACCTGTTGATACAGGTACGCTCAAGCATCCATACAGGTAACCTTGAATCGGCCATAGCTATTTGCCGCAACAATAACTCGCCATTGGGGCGTATGCTGCAAAAGGGTTTATTGAGGATAGGCAGGCCGATAAAAGACATTGAGGGTGCCATTGAAAATATTGGTAAGCTTGAAGTGGCTAAACTGGAAAAGAACATCAATATTTTAGGTATTATAGCCGGCGTGGCGCCAATGTTTGGCTTTTTGGGAACCATTTATGGTGTAATTAAAATATTTTATGACATCGCGCAATCGGGTAACCTGAGTATAGGCGTAATATCGGGTGGTTTGTATGTAAAAATGGTAACTGCTGCCGCCGGTTTATTTGTTGGTATGGTGGCTTATATCTGCTACCACATTTTAAATATGATGGTTGATAAAGTGATACTAACACTGGAAACCGAAGCCATTGAGTTTATTGACCTGTTAGAGGAGCCAAGTAAATGAATTTAAGAAACAGAAAAAACAGGATAGCGGCGGAAGTACAGACATCGGCGATGAACGATATTATGTTCTTCCTGCTTTTGTTTTTCCTTATCGCCTCAACCATAACCAACCCGAATGTTATTAAACTGGCGTTGCCGAAATCGTCGACCAGTTTATCGGTGACTAAAAAAACGGTCAATGTGTCGGTAAGAAAGGACCTGAAATATTTTGTCGACAAAAAGGAAGTACCTGTGGCCGACCTGCAAACCGCGATAGCCGCCTATAAAACGCTGGCAACCGAAGTTACCATAGTTTTGTATGCCGATAAAACTGTGGCCATACAGGATGTGGTGGTAGTAATGGATGCCGCGCAAAAATTAAATATGAAACTGGTACTGGCAACGGAACCGAAGTAGTTACTTAGTATTAAGTAGCTAGTATCAAGTATCAAGACAAAAACTTATACCGGTACTCAAGCTACTATAAGGGGCAAGCAAATCTTGCTACTTGATACTAAATACTTGATACTAACATGGATTACAGAGAAGAAAATAACTATCCAAAAGCGTTTTTAGCTACAGGTATAATACTTGCGGCGGTTATGCTTTTGTGTTATTTTATTGTATTTGTTACTCCGCCGAAAATTATTGAGGGTACAGGTGGCATAATGGTTAATTATGGTACTACCGACGCGGGTATGGGAAGTGATTTTACCAGCACCGAACAACCGTCAGTATCGCCCAAAGCTAATCACACAGCGCCAAATAAAGTAACGCCCGCGCCACCAACTGAGCAAAAAACGCAGGTAGATAACAGCGATAAAAAGATCGTTACCCAAAATAACGAGGATGCGCCTGCGGTGACGGCTAATAGCAAAAAGTCCAGTCCAACAGTAGCTACAGAGGCTAAAAAGGTTGTGGCCAAACCGGTGGTTAACCAAAATGCGTTATACAAAGGTGCGAAGCCGAGCAATGGCACAGGCGGCGGCGATGGGACAAGCAATACACCGGGGAACCAAGGCAAACCTACCGGCAGCACGTTTACTAATAATTATAACGGTACTGGCTCGGGTAACGGTGGGACTGGTATCGCCAATCGCAGCTTTGTTTCACCGCCAGCTAAACCGCAAGCACGTAATGTATCAGGTTTTATAATCATTACTTTTGATGTAGATAAAGACGGTAATCTTTCCAATATCGGATCGGGAAGAGGATCAACTATAACTGATTACAACCTTATAAATAAATGCATTAATGCCGTTAAGAATTCCAGGGTATCGTCAGACGACGCTGCGCCTGACAGCCAGCACGGGCAGGTGAAATTTGTTTTTAACCTGAATTAACGGCACGTCTCCCAAAATTAACGCTTGTTTTAAATTAGCCTATAACGCTAAAGGCCAGCTGTTTGTAGTTACTATAAAATCTTTATTTTTATTTTATGGAACAATATGACCCTCGCGTTGATGCCTTTATTGGTAAGTCGGCGCCATTTGCACAGCCAATTTTACAGCATATAAGGCAGTTGGTACATGAAACATCGCCTTTGATAATGGAAACCATAAAATGGAGCTGCCCGTTTTTTGATTACAAGGGAACGCTTTGCCACATGAATGCTTTTAAGGCCCATGTAGGCTTTGGTTTTTGGGACAGCGGCGCTTTATTGGACACGGGTAACTATTTGAAGAGAGGCGACGAAAAGGATGCTGTAGGTAATTTCGGGCGTATCACTACTCTTGCAGATCTGCCGCCCGATCATATTTTGCAGGATTTTATCCGCCAGGCAATGGCCGCTAATGAAAAGGGAGCAAAATCCGCCAGGCCGGTAGCTGTAAAAAAGACAGAAGCCGAAAAAACTGCGCTGGTTATGCCGGATTATTTTGCAGCGATATTGGATCAAAATCCCAAAGCGAAAGAAACATTTGAAAAATTCGGTTATTCGCACAAAAAGGAATACCTGCAATGGATAACGGAAGCCAAAACTGAAGCAACGCGCGAAAAACGGATGGCCCAGGCTATTGAAATGATGGCTGAAGGAAAATCGAGACATTGGAAATACCAATAACTAAATAGCCTCCCGTTGTGATATTCAGTTATAGCCGATCGAAAACATTATTCTGGGCTGAGCGTTATAACATCCATTACTTTTAGCCAATGCGTATTCTTACCCCACTTCGTTTATTGCTCGTCTGCCTGGTTATAATATTGTGCAGCGCGCAACGCTCAAGAGGATTTGCAATTTTAGCGCATGAGGCAATAATTGATGCTGAATGGGAAAAGTGCATCAAACCTGCATTACTGGCCAAGTATCCTGCAACCACACCCGATGAGTTAAAAAAAGCGCATGCTTATGCCTACGGCGGTTGCCTGATGCCGGATATGGGTTATATGCCTTTTGGCGATACGTATTTTACCGACCTGGTACATTATGTGCGTACCGGCGACTTTGTGAGCGAACTAATAAACGACGCTAAAAATGTAAACCAATACGCCTTTGCATTGGGTGCCTTATCGCATTATATGGCCGATGAATACGGGCACTCCATAGCTACCAATAAAACAGTGCCTATTGTTTATCCAAACCTGCAAAAAGAATATGGCAACACTGTAACTTATGCCGAAGATCATACCTCGCACAGCCGCATCGAATTTGCTTATGACGTGTTGCAAACCGCTGAGGGGCATTACGCCACTATTGCTTATCATGATTTTATTGGCTTTGAGATGGACAGCACCCTATTGGCGACAGCTTTTTTGAAAACTTATGGCGAAAATCTCAATGTGCTTTTTCCGAACTATTCGTCAACAATTTCTACCTTCAGGTGGGGCGTGCGCGATCTTATTCCCGCACTAATCCGCCAGGCCTGGCACCTAAAGAAAGCCGAGATCAAAAAGAATGATCATACGGCATCCCATTCCACATTCAGGTACCACATGAGCAGGCGCCAGTTTAATAAAGAGTTTGGCAGCGATTATATCCGCCCAACTTTTAAAGCGCGTGTAATTGCTTTTATAATTGCTATACTTCCGAAGATAGGGCCATTAAAAAAGCTAAAATTCAAAGATCCCGGCCCCGAAGGCGAAAAATTGTTTAATGCAGGCATCGACAGTATTTTAGTGCATTATACAGTCGCGGTTGAGCAAACAAGCAGTAAAAAGACCAAACTGACAGATATTGATTATGATACCGGTAAACCGACCGTTTTAAATGAATATAAACTCACCGACGACACCTATAAGGAATGGCTGGAG
>CAIWRU010000041.1 GCA_903915155.1 uncultured Mucilaginibacter sp. | reverse complement strand
TTAAGTTTTTACTGATAGCGACATCAGTAAACAAATGTAATAATTAAAATCCGCTTGAAACGTCACTTGATTTGCTACCAAAATTGCTACCAAATTATTATCACTACAACAAAAAAGCCTCATACATTACGTATAAGGCTTTTCTTGTTTAAGGGTTGCGGAGAGTTAGGGATTCGAACCCCAGGACCTGTTACAGTCAACAGTTTTCAAGACTGCCGCAATCGACCACTCTGCCAACTCTCCGGGGACAAAAGTACAAAACCGGGCCGAATTGCCAAATCTGATAATGCTTTTTTTTTAATAATTAAATAAACAGATGTAATTATTTGTTAACCAAATTGTTAAGAAAATTATTTCTCGGATTTTTGTATTCGGAAGCTGTTAAAATTGGGTTTTACCACTTTAATATTGCGCTTGGCGAAGTCGATATTGGCGTTTAATTCGAACCCGATGAGGATTATGAGCGAGTTTAAATACAACCATAACATTACAATAATAAGCGTACCTATGGAGCCGTAAATTTTATTATATGATGAAAAATGGTTAATATAATAGGTGAACCCCAATGATGTTAAAACAGCCAGGCAGGTTGCCAATATGGAGCCGGGGTTAAAGAACTTCCAGCGCTGTTTGTGCGCCGGGCCATAACGGTAGAGTACGGAGACTGTTACAAAGAAAATAGCTACGATGATAACCCAGCGTACAAATGCAAAAATATAAAACCAGAAATGCATGTTTTTATAAAAATGAGCCTGTATAAAGCTGATGACACTTTGCCCGGCTATCATGATAACGATAGCTATCAACAGCGATATACTGATTACCAGCGTGAGGATAAGGGCTACCCAGCGGCGTTTTAACCAGGTACGTGTTTCCATTACTAATGACGACCTATTGAACGCCCGCATGAGATTATTTACCCCATTGGTGGCGAATATTAGTGCCGACAGGAAACCGAATGATAGCAACTTTCCATTTTGATTTTTTATAATGTCGACCACGTTATTGTCGAAAAATTTGGTAGCGCTATCGTTAGGTAATACAATGGCTACGAGCCGCAATAATTCATCCTGGAAATTGTGGATAGGGATGTAGGGTATAAGCGTAAATAAGAATATGGTGGCCGGGAAAAGCGCAAGCATAAAGCTATAGGCCAGCGACGACGCTTTGTTTACCAATGAGCCGGTAAGAAACTCTTCAATAAAAAAAATAATTACCGAATACATCGAAAGCGTACCAAAACCAGGAGGTTTGATGGATTGCGCCCAACGGATTATGGAACGGTAAAATCTAAATCGTAATAAAAAGCGGTTCAGCCATCTCATTTAGCTCAAATCTACTCAAAATATGGCTTTAATTTAGCGGCAAGTTCTTTAGGGATGAAGCAAATTTTATTGGTGTCCATCTTTACAAAAACCAGCAGGGTTTCGCCGGTGTTGATCAATTCGTTGTCTTCGTTGTACAGCATATATTTAAAGCGCATACCGGCGCGGGGCATTTCGTCCAAAATTACTTTTATGGTTATAATTTGGTCGTACAGGGCAGGTTTAAGGTATTTACAATGCAGCTCGACAACAGGCATCATTACACCCGATTCTTCCATTAGTTTATAGCTGGTACCAAGTGTGCGCAACATTTCAACACGGGCCACTTCATAAAATTCGGCGTAGTTGCCGTAGTAAACATAGCCCATCTGGTCTGTTTCGCCGTAGCGTACGCGTAGTTGTGTGGTGAACTCGAACATTATTTCATGATATGGCGTTCGCTAAGCGCTTTTTGAAAAGCATGCGCATTAACTAAGTGATCGGCAACGTTTGTAGCAAATGCGTGATAGCCCGAAAAATCAGCTTTTGCGCACATGTATAAATAATCCGTTTTTTTATAATCTAGTACCGAGTTAAGCGCGTTGATGGACGGCATCATTACCGGGCCGGGGGGCAGGCCGTTGTGCACGTAGGTGTTGTATGGCGATTGAACCGTTAGGTCTTTATTCAGCACGCGGTGTATGGTAAAATCATTCAGCGCGAAGATGACGGTTGGGTCTGATTCCAGTTTCATTCCCTTTTTAAGGCGATTAAGATACAAACCGGCAATGGTGGGCATTTCATCGTCGTGCAGTGCCTCAGCATCCACTATAGAGGCTAAGATAGATACCTGGACAGGGCTAAGGTCGATTGCTGCGGCTTTTTGTTTGCGCTCCGGCGTCCAGAATTCCTGGTAAGCGGCATACATTTTTTTAAAGAGTTTTTCAGGCGATGTGTTCCAGTACAACTGGTAGGTATTAGGCAGGAACATGGTGTATACGTCATCTGTACTAAACCCGTATTGTTTAACATAGGCAGAGGAATCCAGCAAATTAAGGATGGCTGTTGAGTCAGGTTCGATCTTTTTAGATAAATACGCTGCGAATTGTTGCTTTAACCGCATAGTGTGAAATGCCAGCGTAACCGGCTCTTGCGTACCTGATGCCAGCTTGTTTATTAGGGCACGGTTACTCATGCCGGGTTTTAAGCGGTATTTACCCGGTTTAACACGGGTTGTATATTTCATATTTTGGGCGGCCCAGTTAAAAGTCGCAGTATCTTTTACCATGTGCTTTTCTTTAATGGTATCGTATACATCGGCGTAAGTTGCGCCGGTGTGTATGTACAGGTACTCCTGCTTATCGGTTACGTTGGGGCCGAAATAGTTTAAATAATAAATAACGCCGGTTATACCAAGCGCTATTACAATAATGAGCACCAGGGCAATAATAAATTTTTTAACTATGCCGCTTTTTGATGATGCTTTTTCTTCTGCCATGTTAGTAGGAGTGTTTGGGGTTATTGATGCAGTTTTTGTATGGCAATCAATCCGCCCGATAAATTACGCGCGTTTTGATAGCCGTTTTGGTTTAACAGCAGCCTTGCAGTTTCACTGCGCAGGCCAATTTTACATATAACTATAATTTCATCGGTTTTGTTATATGCGAGTTGGTTTATGCTGTGCGGCAGTACCGACAATGGTATGTTTTTGCCGCCTATGTTATAGGTAGCGTATTCTATTTCCTCGCGTACATCGAGCAAGTTCACGGGTTCGCCGTTTTTTAGCCTGTTCATAAACTCGGTGGCACTAATTGGGGACATCGGACTTTTTGCCTTGTGTAACAGAAAGATTTATACGCGTACCCAGGCTAACCTTGGTGGCCGAATCAGTTTTTGCAGGTGATTGCGCCGTAACCACTACATTACTCGAATCGGTAATAGCGCCTTCATATTGAATGATACCAATGGTTAAACCTGCGCCTTTTATTGCAAATTTGGCCGCGTCAAGGTCCTGGTTCACTACATCGGGTATATCAACTTCGCTGGCGCCAGCGCCGTTGCCAATTACTAAGTCGAGCCTTGAGCCTTTTGGTATTTTGGTACCAGGTTTTATTACCTGCCCCGAAAAGCGGACTTCGAGCACGTGGTTTGCTATATCGGGTTTGGAGGTGGTATCGCCAACCTTTAGGCCAAAATTTGACAACGTAGCCACGGCTTCGATGTAATTTTCGTCGGAAAGATCGGGCAGTGCAACAGGCGGGGAAAGACGGGTTACCATGGTGAGGTAAATAATTCGGTTTGCCTTTACGTTGGTACCTGCATCGGGGTCTTGCTCGACTATGGTGCCCGGCGGTTCATCTTGTACATAAATAGAATCTATTTGATACCCGAAGCCCTGGTCGCTAAGGGTTTGTATGGCCCTTTCGGAACTCATACCTTTTACTAAGGGAACAGGTACACCTGAGCCATGGCGGGTATAGTAATCGAGGCTAAAATAGGCTATTAAAAGCAGTAACAATATGGAGCCTATGGCCGCTAATAATGTGTTACGGAATGAACTGGTTTTTAAATAAGCCCAAAATTTACTCATTGCTTTCTGTAAGGATATTTGCAACCAAACATAAGGAATATTTTGTAACCCCCCAACCCCCTGAAGGGGGAGTTTTTGATTTACATTCTGGATTAATGCTTTAATTAATTTCATAAGCCAGGGAATTATGAACATCCTAGTGGATTAGAAAAATAAATCCGAAATTGAACATTCGAAATCCGATATTAGAAAATTATCTTTGAAAACTATGTCGACCAAAAACATTGCCCTTATAGCCGGTGGTTTTACCGGGGAGTACGAAGTATCTATCAACAGCGCCAGGAATATTGCAGCTAATCTTGATCCTGCTAAGTTTAAGATTTATACTGTGTTGATTACCCGCGCCGATTGGTTTTATGATACCGGGCATCAGCACATCAGCATTGATAAGAACGACTTTAGCCTGACACTGGACGGCGAGAAAATAAAGTTCGACTTTGCTTTTATCACAGTGCATGGTACCCCCGGCGAGGATGGTAAACTACAGGGCTATTTTGATATGCTGGGTATACCATATAATACCTGCGATGCCACCACATCGGCAATTACCATGAATAAGGCATTTACCAAAACGCTGGTGCATGGCATACACGGGCTTAATGCTGCCAAAAGCATGCAGTTGCACCGTAAGGACGGGCACGATGCGGCTACTATTGCTGCTAACTTAAAATTTCCGTTGTTTATAAAACCGAATAACGGGGGTAGTAGTGTGGGGATGAGCAAGGTGCATAATATTGCGGGATTGCCCGAGGCGCTGGAAAAAGCTTTTCACGAAGATGACCAGGTGCTGGTTGAGGAATTTATTAAAGGCCGTGAATACAGCAGGGGCATAGCGCGGTTGAAAGGTAAAATTGTAGTACTGCCTGCCACTGAAATTATAAGCCATAAGGAGTTTTTTGATTACGAGGCCAAATACACTGCCGGTGCATCGGAAGAAATTACACCGGCCGACCTTAGCGATGAGCAGAACGAGAAAATAGCCGATATACTTACCGAAATATACCTGCGTCTTAATTGCAAAGGCATGGTGCGCATTGATTTTATTTTACTTGAGGGCAGCCAGGATTTTTACTTTATTGAAGTGAATACAACACCGGGACAATCGAGCGCCAGTTTGATACCACAGCAGGTGAGGGCGGCTGGGATGGATTTGATGGAGTTTTATGGCGACCTGATAAGCCCCCCGGCCCCCTAAAGGGGGAGCATATACGTAAAGGTTGTAAAAATTCAAAAGCCGCTCCATTTTGGGCGGCTTTGCTTTTTATGTGTGATAGGGATTAGGGGAATGCTTTTTATAGTACCCTTGAAGTCAAACTGTTTGAACTGTCAATAAGTTGTGTACGGCCCATTTTGCGGATGGTGTCCATTTCGAGGGATTGCAATTGTTTAAAGCGTACTTCCAACTGGAAATCTACAATGTTTTCGTAATCGTTTTTTGTTTTGTGGAAGTATTTGGTTACCACAATAATTGTTTCGATACACAGAAAGAAAGAGACGAAAATTACATACACCATCAACGACCATCCATCGGTACGTATCAGTGCCAATAATATCCTGAATTCTTCGAGGAAACCGCGCGGGGCGTTCATCACGTCTTTTTCAATCTGGTCGCGGATGCGGAGTTTATTATCCTGTACGCTTGATATTTCTTGTCGTATTTTCTCGCGCTGGTCGATAGAGGATTTGAGGAACGATTCCTGTCCTTTGGCTATGCTGCCATAACCTACAGCGCCGGTTGATTTTCCTTTGCCGAAAAGCTCGTCGGTGAACTTTTCCTGTTGACCTTTTATAGTCGCATCTAATTTGGTCAACTCAACATTCAGGCTGGTCAGGCGTTCTTCCAGTTCGTTATTGCGGTCTTTTATTTTGGCTTCGATCCTGTCGCGGCGGCTTTCGTTCAACATGCCTTCAATATCGTTACGGAAAACATATTGGTCGATCAAAATAGCACCGATAACCGACATGATCAGTGCAAGGAAAATACGGAATATGGCCAGTAGCCTATTGCGGCTCGACATAATGATCTGGCGTTCGATCTGGATAATACAAAGTACCGATACCAGACCGCCGCCAAGGCTACCTAATATGCCTAATGACAAGTAGCGGTTAGAGAATGCAAAACCGACAAAAAACCAAATGATACTGATAAGCAGCAATGCCGAGCAATACCTTTTTGCATCGCGTTTTGACAACTCGCTACAGTTTTTCACCATGCTGTAATCCCAGCCTATCAGGAAGCAGGAAAGCTTAAGCCAAAAAACGTTAAATTTCTTTGAAAGCATGGCCGGTTATATGTTACTTGAGGTGATAAAACTATTGGATAGGGCAGATGCTCCACGTTTAAAGCCTTTGGTATAGGAAAGCTTTATGCGCTGTACCTTGCCTTTATTGGCTTGTATAGCCTTCATTTCATCTTCAACAAATGCCAGGTGCTGCTGCGTTATCTTCTTTTTTGCTTCCAGGCCCTGCACTATCTCGGTAAGGCCCATACTGGTACGGGTGGTGATATGGAAATCAAGCTCGGTTAAAAACTCCTTGTATTTATAGGCGGCTTTATCAATAACCAATTGGTAATCGTTTTTTATCAGTTCCACGTTTTCGTTCAGGTAATGGGTATCGGGCTGCACAATGGCATCCTGGTAACCGCGCGATTCAAAATCCTGGTTTACATAGTCAAATATCTGGTCGATAAGGGTCGACTTTTCTGCAACAGCTACATGGTTGCCATTAATTGGCATAGCTGTTTCTTCGGAAGGTGAATCAACCTCTTCAATAAAAAGGTCCTTATCTATGGTATCTTCTGCGTCCAGGTTACTTATGGTTTCAACCCGTTGCTTCGGTTCTTTTTTAAAAAAATCAAATAGCCCCATGTTTTATGTGTTTAATTGGTACTTTATATAATTCATGACCGCGGTCGTGACAAGTTTTGCAAAGCGTTATCAGCAGGTTATTGTTGTAATCCCAGGGGTCCTTATAAGCTTTCAGCGCCTCGAAAAAATGATACTGCCTATGGTGAACCTGTAAATTTTCGGTCGAGTTACAATTCCTGCATTTGTAATTATCCCGGATGAGTATTAAAACTTTCTTTGCCTGCCACTTTGGGTCATGCTTCTTCATGTTAAATTGCCTCAGTGTTTCGGTATCCATCTCAATTGGTGTACAAGCATGTAAGCAAATGCAATTAATTTGCCAAAAGCTTAACAAAACGAAAAGATTTAGCTTAAAACGTTAATGTATAATTAAATATTAATTACAATTGCTAAGGATTTTAACTAAAGTTTAACATGGAAAAAAAGCTGATTTTAACCATAAAATAGCACTTATGTTTGGTGTATCACAATGGTGTTTTTTATAATAGTGCATTGGTGAATTACTATTATAGTACCTGATTTATCTATCGCAACAATGTTACAAGTGGCTGAATTCTGTTTAAGGCTGTTGGGTATATAAGTTTTGCTTAGGTGAATATTATACCCGGTTTTGAGGATTGGGGAATGTAGACCGCTGATTTAGACCGCTGATTTTATTGATTTGGGGATTTCGCTGATTGGGAGTACTTAGGCTCAAAGCCTTAAAATATGTTAGGTCGAAGTTTAGCGGTGCTAAATTTCGACCATTGGGTTAAATTATTTTACTTGACTTTTGCTACCTGTTGCTTTCACTTAGCCAATGAAATTGTCTTTCGGCCAATTGAAAATGGCGATTTGTTCGTTTAAGCTCAACATACAGGCTGTCTGCACCTTTTATCCCATTAAGTATAATGGTGTTGCTATCGGGTATAGCATAGTTAAACTCCAAAATGTAGTTTTTATCATCGTAATGTTTTTTGAAGCCGAGCATGTGTTTAGCGCTATCTAAACTATAAGAAAAATACCCGCGGTTATAACGTTGCCTGAAAAGCGTGTCATTCGATTTTACGCTGCCAAGCCCATCTTCAAATATTAAGTCCTGCCAGCGTATGGTATCAAGCATTGATAACGGTATATCCCGGTTCGCTAATCTGTAAGTGGTAACCGCGTAAACGCCATTCTTTACGGGCCGTTTAACAGGGGGCTCTGAAGCAGACTCGCTATAGCTTTGATAAAAAGGTATTATTAGTGCTATAATAACTATCAGGCTTTTTAAAACTATCCTGCTAACGCGCATCCACCTTTTTGTATACCTGAAATGATATATAGCGCTTAATGGCGCAGGTTTATTCAATATAAAGAAATTGATGAGCCGGCCGCTTTCATTGGCCAATAAAAACAAGCAGGTAAATACCAGCTGCATCGAAAATATTTTCACAGGTATATCATAGCATAAATTCAACATCATCACATTGAAAAACACACCTGTAGCTATCAAAACACCTAATGATACCGTGCGGCGGTTGAGCAATAACAAAGCCGCAAGAACTTCCATCGCTCCGAAAAAAAACTGGTAAAGCCTTGAATAACCTATAAAGAACCACGAAAAACGCATAGGTAGCAAGTCGCCAAGTGGTGTGGCCAGTTGGTGCAGGTTTGGGAAAGACATTTGAAAGCCAAATAGCTTGATTATACCATAAGTGAGCGCCACCGTGATAACAAAATAGCGTGTGAACAGGCAAAGCCAGTAATTTAAATGGGTGTAATTGGGGCGTTTCCTGTCGAATACCGACCATATAATAGCGCCAATAACAGCCAGGGATAAATATGTCCATAAACGGGCCCAACCCATCGAGGTATCGCCACTACCTGCTTCAGGCACGAGTACCGGCCGTACGTGAAAAAATAGCGCGTTGGCTTTGGTTACCATCCAGTCGGTAAACATTCCGTAGTACTGCGTTACCAGCGTTACGTAGGGGATACTATCCAGCCAGGTTATGGGCGCTGTTTCTAACAACAGGTATATAAAAAAGAAGCGGAATACAATCTTTCTCCAAAGTGGCCAGTGGGTATTTTCAGCAGTTAGCATAAGTGTAAGGATGGTTGATATTGTAAGCCAATTTAGAATTTATTTTTATAAATGGCGGGTATTATAAATATTGGGGTTAGTTGTGATGCGTAGCCGTATGGGTTTTTAAGCAAATTATTTATCTTCAAAAATTATTATGGATAAACCTATCACAAGATTTGAAAGAGTACTGTTATTCCCTTGCACAACAAGTATAAGGCTCGCTAAAGATATCCCAAGTATGTTTGGCCAACAAACTGAGTTTTTTTATAAAAACAATAGCTTCGTTCCACCTTGTATAATTTTATTCGCTCTTTTAGATCTGATATCGCACCATTTCAATCTTAATATCAGCATATCATGTGTCGCGGTTCTTGTTTACATAATTTTCGATATAATCATCAAGCTTTTTTATGCAGATAAGATAGATACTATCACTAATAATTATTCCTTGTATTACAGTGGATATTTATATGCCATATTTATACTATTGGCCATAGGCGGTTTTGTTTATATATTTAATAGTTTGATAGGTGGGAGCCCGAAATCAACATAATAAGATATTTGCTTAATAAAGCTGGTTGGCATCCTTGTTTTTTATAAATGATTTAAGAGTGTTGCACTAACTCTTAAACCGGAGGGGATAGAATATGATTAAAGTTAACATATGAATAGACTTATATTGTTAGGTAATGGATTTGATTTAGCCCATGGTTTAAAGACAAGTTACAATGATTTTATCAAATGGTATCTTAAACTGATATTTTCAAATCTACGGTCAAATGATGCATATGAAGATGAATTGATTAAGATCAAAAAGAATTTTCAAGTTGATTTCTATATGTCACGGATTAGCGATATCCCAGCGTTTATAGATTATTTTTATGAGAAAGGATTTGCAGATATTTTAAACAATAACGAATATCTTAAGATGAAAACTTCAGAAATTGCTAATCCATTTATTGTAACTATAAAATCTGATTTGTTAGAGAAATTGATTCTTACTTGTTCAAACGCTAATTGGGTTGATATCGAAAATGAGTTCTATGAACAATTGAAAAATATTCTTAATTTACCTAAGAACCATCAAAAACAAGGTCTATTAAATGGTCTTAATCATTCATTGAAGCATATTATTATTTTTCTGGAAGAATATCTGC
>CAIWRU010000040.1 GCA_903915155.1 uncultured Mucilaginibacter sp. | reverse complement strand
TTTTATGTGCGTTGTCATGCTGAGCTTGTCGAAGCACGTGCGCAAAGGCCCTGCCCGCGTCGCCCTTCGACAGGCTCAGGGTGACACCCTGCGCTTTTGATAAGTAGTATTTTATGTGCGTTGTCATGCTGAGCTTGTCGAAGCACGTGCGCAAAGGCCCTGCCCGCTTCGCCCTTCGACAAGCTCAGGGTGACACCCTTAATTTGTTATTCCTTTGATATCGCCCTACGCCAGCTCTATTCGCACAAATAAATCTCTCCCTCTTTCGCACCGCCGATCTTTGTCACCTTTTTATGTGCCATGATATCTTTCAGGCTGATGAGTTCGCTGTTATATAAGGAGTCGAACCAGATGATATAAAATTTCTTTTGGGAGTAGAATTTGTTTATATCTTTCTTAAAGAAGCTATGGGGTACCAATTGCGATGACATGCCGGTAAACAGCCAAACCGCTTCATTGGCGTCTGAATAGATAGGTGTATTGGGATCAAATTCTCTTTTATGTTCTTTAAGGTAAGGTGCAAATTCCGATTTGTTCCAGCTGTCGTCGCTATAGCCCGGTACACCGAAATCGTTTTCATCATCATAGCGCTGGTAATCGACCTTTGAGGTTGAGTACTCAAATAATAGCATGGCAGCAATAGCAATGCCTGCCAGTGGGTATTTTATTTTCCTGTTTTCTATCGCCCTCAAAACGTCAGGAACCCAACTTGTACAGGAGATAAGCAATGGTATAAACATGGGCGAAAGCAGACGGCTATTGATCGGTTCGAAGCGCGAAAAAGTTGCCAGGATGATCATGAATAAACCATAGACCACAGCAAAACCAATCACCACATTTTCGTAACTGTTGATACGTTTTTTAAACGTTTTAAAAGCAAGTACGCCAATCAGCGCAAGCATGATGATTGATGTAACCGGGATAGCAAAGGCATCTGCTTTGTCACTGAGCGCGCCCCAGTCGTTGATCACAGTGCCTACGCGGAAAAGGTTTTTGCTGAACGGCGTAATAGATGGCTCGCGCGTACCGGTACTTAGCCCGGTAACGGTACTATTGTAGGCGAGGTTTGCAACCAGCATCGAAATAGAAATAAACCCATACAAGAACAAATGGCTTATCTTTTTGCGTACCGGCAACTCATAATCCAATAAGATCAGCAAGCAGCCTGTTCCCACGATTGTAATTCCTGCATACCGTGTGATACAGGCTATGGCGGTAATCACAGCTGTTATAATAAGCGCTTTGAGTGTATGGCCGTGGGTGTATTTCCAGTAAGCGACGATGAATAACAGTATTTCCAGTATAAATAAGGTCTCGGACCACAGGAAAGAATAGATCTCGAGCAAAGCCGGACTCAAAATAATCGCAATCAAAATAATCCATTTATAGATCCGCGAATGCGACAGGAAGCGCTCCAGGATCCAGCCGGTGGTAAAAACCACCGAGGCGAAAAGGAAGCTATTGATAAATGTACCTGCCCCAACTGCATTCACCCGCGATACAAACTGGATCAACCCTAAAAAAAGCGGGTAAAACACCGGGAAAAAGGTAATAGGCGTTTTATTAAAGGTCATGAAATTACCATGCGCCTGGAAACTATCAGCCGCGCTGGCATACATCAGCGAATCCGGCGAAAGCCCAACGCCGCTATAGGAGGTATAAAGGTATATAGCGTAAAACCCAATACAGGCGAAAATGAAGGAATCGAGGTTGGTGATATAGCGGTTGAGTTTCATTTTTGTCGAACCACGTCATTGCGAGGAACGAAGCAATCTCTGCACAGGAATTTCAGTCGGCACAATTCAGAGACGGCCACGCTGTTGCTCGCTTTGACACGCGGTTTATGTTTGTTGTTAAGTTAACAATAAAAATCAAGATAAAGTTTATTACACTATCAAACCCAGTACCTCACTGATCGGCTGATCACTATCAATCAAGATCCCTTTTACACCCGCTGCTGTCCCTGCTTCCACGTCGCGTTCGCGGTCGCCGATAAAATAGGATAGGGATGGATCAATATTGTATTTCTCTATCGCCCGCAGCAATAAACCCGGTTTTGGTTTACGGCAATCGCAATCGCCGGTAAAATTGGGGTGATGGGGGCAATAAAAGATATCCGTAATTTCCACGCCGCCTGCTTTAAAGGTGTCGCGCAATAACTGGTGCATCTCAGCCAGTTGTTCTTCAGTATACCAGCCCTTGGCCAGGCCACCCTGGTTAGTGGCTACAATTAAAGTATAGCCTTTATCCTGCAATTGCTTTAATGCCGGTATATTATAAGTCAGAATATGAAAGTCTTCAATGCGGCATACATAGTCGCCCATCTCCCTGTTCAATACGCCGTCGCGGTCAAGGAAAACTGCTTTTGTTTTAGCGGTGTTAGTCATTTGGGCAAAGGTAATGAAATGGTTGGTTTTGGTTGTGGTTGGTTTTGGTTGTCCCGATGGCTATCGGGATAGTTGTAGTGGCTGGATATTGGGGGTTTAGTTTTACCAATTGCGTTCATAAATCACCCGAAACACGCCTGTTGCTGCCTGTAAATCGCCTGTCGCAAAGGTGTTTAGACCATAAAAATGCCTTTGAAATGTCCGGTCATTTTTAATGCTTTTTGTAAACATTTGATGCTCACGCGTTTAAGTGTTCATTTTGGGGTGCCCGACCGGAAATTGTAAGTTATTGGATAACAGTTATTTACAGCGTTAATATCCCCAAAATTTCCGGTCGGATTTAAGGCCAGGCTTTATTGCTTCATTCACAGCTGCTTAGGTACCTGAAGCACCGGCAACAAAAAGACAGCGGTAAAGTGTTGATTCTCAATGGGGTTTTTTGATTAGTTGGCATTTTGGTTACCGCGATTTCCGGTCGTGTTCAGGGTACCCGTTAAATCATTGATTGTCAATTTATTATAAGAGATTGCACCGGTTACTATTGGGTCATAGCGCTACAACGTCATCGGGTTATTTCGCTGCGCTGTCATTGGGTTATTTTGCTGCCTAACCAATAACATCGTGTGTTTTTTAAACCAGTTTTTGTGCCATTTAATGGTTTAACTAAACTATTGGTTATTTCGTTAGGCTAAATATAGAAATGTTTGCATTGTGAAAATTGTATTATTTGCGCTATTAAAATGCTATTTTGTTAATTATTCAAATTATGATTTGATTAGATTTAACATTTTTGGAAAAATTGATGAATATTTTATAAAAAAGACATATATTTTGTATTTTCGTGGTTACGCACCTTTTATAAATAGACTAGAAACAGGGAATTTAAGATGGATCAAACGGAATGCCCCCAACAGGGCCTATACAGACCTGAATTTGAACACGACTCATGCGGAACGGGATTTATAGCCAATATAAATGGTCATAAAACCAACCAGATCATAGATG
>CAIWRU010000039.1 GCA_903915155.1 uncultured Mucilaginibacter sp. | reverse complement strand
TTCCGGGCTTTTTTTATATTGGAAAAACCTTAATTTTATTGCTTCACTCAAGTGCTCGTTCAATGAAAAAATTAATCCTTCTTCTGCTCATCAACATATTTGCATTGTCATTTTGCTTCGGGCAGCAGCCGACATTTATTACCAACGACCTTGATGCCTACATTAATAAAGGTTTAAAGGATTGGAACCTGCCCGGCTTAGCAATAGCCGTTGTAAAGGATGGCAAGGTGGTGGTAATGAAAGGCTATGGCGTACGGAATGTTAAAACCAACGAGCCTGTGGATGAGAATACCCTGTTTATGATAGCCAGCAATACCAAGCTGTTTACAGCTACCGCTCTTGCGCAACTGGAGGCCGACAAAAAGATCTCGCTGGATGATAAAATAAGCAAATACTTCCCCGATTATACGCTTTATGACCCCAATACTACAGCCCTTATCAACATACGGGATATGCTGAGCCACCATATGGGTACTAAAACTTTCCAGGGTGATTTTACATTTTGGAACAGCACATTTTCCCGCAAGGAAATAATGGATAAAATGAAGCTGATGAAGCCCCATGCGGCATTCAGGCAGAGCTATGGATATTGCAACAGCTGTTTTTTAACCGCCGGGCAGGTAATCGAAGCCGCTACCGGTAAAACATGGCAGGCCGAGGTGCAGGACAGCATACTTACGCCTTTGGGTATGACCAACACCTATATAACACCGCAGAACATGGGCGGGCTAAAAAATGCCGCGCAACCTTATAGCACCTAGTTCACAGGGGAACTAACACCATTACCTTATGATAATGTAGAAAATCTTGCGCCCGCTGCCGGGCTGGTAAGCTGTGTGAAAGATATTGCCAAATGGCTCACCATGCAGGTGGATAGCGGCAAATACGAAGGCAGGCAAATCATACCCTGGAAGGCCCTGCAGCGTACACGCGATGTGAATACTGTTATCAGCAGCAGGAAATCGAATTACTTACCAAGCAACTTTAGCGGCTACGGACTAGGGGTAGAAATTATGGATTATAACGGCAAACAGGTGTTTTCACATACCGGCGGGGCCGATGGATTTGTTACCAATACCTGCTTCGTTCCCGAAGAACATTTGGCCATCACCATTTTAACCAATAACGATAACCAGGCTTTTTTTGAAGCGCTGCGTTATCAAATACTCGATGCCTACCTTGGCGTACCAGCCACCGACAGGAGCGCCTTGTTTTTAAAAGGCTTTAATGATGAGATGAAGGAAACGGTGAAAACCACCGCAGACATGAGAGGGCGCGTTAAAGGAAACGTACCTGAACTGCCACTATCAGCCTACACCGGAAAATATGACAACACACTTTTTGGTACGATAGAAATAACCGCCGCTAAAACCGGGCTTTCAGTTAAGTTTGATAACCACATAAACTTCAGCGCCAACCTGCAATATATGGATAACGGCGAGTGGTTGCTTACCTACAGCAATGCCTCGTACGGCATATTCCCGCTTAGGTTTACCCTTGATAAGGGCAAGGTAGTTTCCGCAGTATTTAAGGTGAATGATGAGCTGGAATATGATCCTTATTTGTTTACGAAGGTTGTTCAATAACATTAGCTTAAAAATTGATTACAAATTACTGACCCGCATAACTTGTAGCATTTAAACGCAACCAATATCTTTATCCCGATTATGGTCATCAATCAATTTTACGATAAGGGCCTTGCCCATGCATCTTATGCCGTGATACGCACCGGCAAAATGATAGTTATTGATCCGGGCCGCGATCCGCAGCCTTATTATGATTTTGCCACTTTACATGAGGCCGATATTGTGGGCGTTATCGAAACGCATCCCCATGCTGATTTTGTGAGCTCGCACCTGGAGATACACCAAACCACCGGCGCTACGCTTTATGTAAGCAAACTTGCCGGCGCGGGGTATCCGCACGAAGGTTTTGACGATGGCGATAGCATAGAACTGGATGATATAAAACTTAAAGCCATAAACACGCCCGGCCATTCGCCCGATTCGATATGTATTTTGTTGCAGAATGAATACGGTAACGATGTGGCCATATTTACCGGCGATACCCTGTTTGTGGGCGATGTAGGCAGGCCCGACCTGCGCGAGGATGTCGGCAATATCACCGCTAAAAAGGAAGAATTAGCGCGGCAGATGTACCACTCAACCCGTGAAAAATTGATGCACCTGCCGAAAGATGTTGTTGTTTACCCCGCGCACGGCCCCGGCTCGCTATGCGGTAAAAACATGAGCCCCGACCTGCACAGCACCATTGGCCGCGAACTGCGCGAAAACTACGCCCTGCAACTAATGGATGAACTGCAGTTTGTAAAAACCCTTATCGCCGATCAGCCCTTTGTACCTAAATATTTTGGGTGGGATGTGGAGATGAATAAAAATGGTGCAGTGTCGTTGGACAAAAGCATAGGGGCAGTTAAAAAGATAGCTCCTGATACCCCATTAGAAAAAAATATACTGGTAATTGATACCCGGCAAAAAAGTGATTTTATAAAAGGGCACCTGAAAGGTGCCATCAACTTGCAAAATGCGGTTAAGTTTGAAACATGGCTTGGGTCGGTTGTGGGGCCGAATGAGCAATTTTATTTGATTGCGGTCAACGATGAAGAATTGGCCGCTGTAATAAAAAAGACAGCTAAAATTGGCTACGAGGGGAACATAAAAGCTGGTTTATTAAATCCGTCAAACGCTCATGAAAAGTCTGCTGAGCTTGATCTTTCTGATTTTAACCTTCATCCAAACCAGTATACAATAGTTGATGCCAGAAACTGGGGCGAGATACACGACGGCAGGATATTCAGTAATGCGCTGCCTATCCCGCTGCCCGAATTACGCGAACGCCTTGACGAGATACCTACTGATAAACCCATTGTGGTACACTGCGCGGCCGGGTACCGTTCGGCGGCGGCAGCAAGCATCATCGCGGGAAAAATTAAATCCGTACCGGTTTATGATTTGAGCGAAGCGGTGGTAGAGTTTGAAAGTTTAAAGTCGAAAGTTTAAATCCGGATGCTGGAGATTGTTAGGACGGAGGATGGCTCGAATACCATTTATAACAGTGAGGTTGGCGAAAATTATCATTCAAAACATGGGGCTCTGCAGGAAAGCAGGCATGTGTTCCTGAAATCAGGACTACAATATTTTTTTGAACAAACAAACAAAGTCTCCCCTACCGGGGGAGATTATTCGCAAATAATTAATTTTAACGGTGCTCATGAGGGCTTTCGCCGTTTAGAGGGGGCTGGCGTTTCCATTTTAGAGGTTGGCTTTGGCACCGGCTTAAACTTTTTGCTAAGCGCCGATTATTGCATCGGTCAAAATATAGCTCTCGATTATACAGGCATCGAAGCCTACCCCGTACCGGAAAGCATGATAGCACAAACGGGATATGATGAATATATATCGCCAGCTATATGGGAACAGTTTATATCATTTTATCCCGAAGCACTTCGTCATCCCATCGAACTAAATAAAAACGGCCTGCTACAAATAGCCAACTGCAAACTGAACGAGTTCACGTCCGACAGGCAATATGATGTAATTTATTTCGATGCCTTCGCGGCAGCATATCAACCGGAAATGTGGGATGAGGCAACCATCGCACACACTTTGCAGTTTCTTAAATCCGGTGGCGTGTTTGTAACCTATGCCATAACAGGGAATTTAAAACGGACTATAAAAGCTTTGGGATTGAAAGTAGAGAAGGCGCCGGGAGCGCCGGGGAAAAGGGAGATGTTGCGGGCGCGGAACCAGGATTAAACGGGTTATAAGTATTTAACAGATACCTATCATTTCAGGCTTTAAATCGTATTTTTGCGCTTAAAAAATATATCCTGTTAATCCGTTAAATCATAAAAATCCTAGTTCATGCCTCTGATCCCGCCCAATTCCGCCTCAACCCCCGCAACTGCGTTTGAACGGTTGCTAACCATAATGGACGACCTGCGCCTTAACTGCCCCTGGGATAAAAAGCAAACCCTGGAAAGCCTGCGCCATTTAACCATTGAGGAAACTTATGAGCTAAGCGATGCGATACTAAGCGGCGATATGCCCGAGATAAGAAAAGAGCTTGGCGATATTATGCTGCACCTGGTATTTTACGCCAAAATAGGTTCGGAAACAGGCGACTTTAATATCACCGATGTATTGAACGGCATTTGCGATAAGCTGATCAACCGTCACCCGCATATTTATAGCGATGTAGAGGTGCAGAACGAAGAGGACGTAAAACGCAATTGGGAGCAGATAAAGCTAAAGGAAGGTAACAAATCAGTGCTTGGCGGTGTGCCTGCCTCATTACCTGCACTGGTAAAGGCATCGCGCATACAGGAGAAGGCCCGCGGCGTTGGCTTCGACTGGGAGGAGAAAAGCCAGGTATGGGCGAAGGTGGAGGAAGAGATGCAGGAATTCAGGGATGAATTTAATGCCGAGGATGAAAGCATGATAGACCACGAACGCGCGGAAAGTGAGTTTGGCGATCTGCTATTCTCGCTGATAAACTATGCGCGGTTCATCAATATAAACCCCGAAGACGCATTGGAGAAAACCAACCGTAAGTTTATTAAGCGTTTCCAGTATTTGGAGAGTAAAGCCAAACAGAACGGCCAGCAATTGCATGATATGACGCTTGCCGAAATGGATATTTTTTGGAATGAGGCGAAGAAGCTGAAATAATTGATTATTTTTAGCTCAACAAACCTTATTCCCACATGAAAAAAATCTATCTAAGCATCTTATTAATTTTTTGCGCTATCCAGCTAAAAGCACAAAGCTTTGAAGTATCGGTACAGGCCAATACAGGTTTGTCGCATTACACGGGTGCGGGCACCGTAAGCAGTACTTTTTTAAATGTTTATGAGCAACAGCGCACTGGCTATCCCAATGGAGATGGCAACCGGAATGCGACCATTTTTGGCGCTGATATACAATGGCAATACATTTCACGGCACAACTTTATTCTGGGCCTGCAAACAGGCTATGAGGCATTAGGGAGCAAAATAGATATCACCAGCATTGGCTCGCCCGGCACACCGGCAACGGGCTCGTTTACCGATCGTCTGAATTATATAAACCTGAACCCTTATATCGGCTATCGTTTTAAATTGAGCAAGATACGTTTGGATGTTATGCCGGGCCTTGACTTCGCGCTGGGCATACACGGCAGTGAAACCGGCAAAGCTATTACCAATGACAATGTTACTTACACCTCAGATGGCGCAAATGGCACTACAAGAAGCGATGTGCGTTTACGGTTGGGCCTCGCCGCTTATTATCAAAAATTTGGCATCACGGCCAGTTATTCACACGGTTTAGCCGATTTCAATTCAGGTGCGCTGTCCGATTCGGTTTTACCTTCACTGCGATTTGAGGTAATGCGGATAGGTTTATCGTACCGGATAAAATAATTATTTGAACCTTATGGCCTTTACAGGCGATATTTTGGTTACCAGTGTTGATGGAATGATGAGGACCAGGAAGCAGATAATAAGCGTGCCCACATTTAACAACACCGCATCGAGCCAGTTGAATTGCACGGGTACAAAACTCATGTAATATGATTCAGGATCGAGCTTGAAAAAATGCGTTATTAATTGCAGATAGCCCAAGCCAAAACCTAAAAGATTTCCCAATAAAAGGCCAACCCCAACCAGGTAAAAAGCATTGTATAGGAATATTTTTTGCAGGCTCCAATTGGTGGCACCCATTGCTTTAAACATGCCTATCATCGATGTGCGCTCCAGTATCATAATTAGCAACGCCGATATCATATTTATCACCGCTACAGCCAACATCAGCACCAGCATTACTACAGTATTGGTATCCAAAAGCTTCAGCCATTCAAATATGGTTGAATACGTTTGGATGATGGTATAGGCTTTTACCTTTACTGGTAATATGTTGTCGAGATAGCTTGCGGCTTCGTTCAACCTGTCAAAATCATCAACCCTAAGCTCATACCCCCCTATTTGGTTTGGCGACCAATCATTCAACCGCTGTATGAGCGATAACGCGCCAACTACGAATGTTTTATCCACTTCTTCAACTCCCGACCTGTAGATGCCACAAATTTTGAATGGTCGTTTGCGTAATGGTTCCTGCACAAAGTACATCAGGATATTGTCGCCCACTTTTAGTTTAAGTCTATCTGCCGTTTGCTCTGATATCATGATCTGCTTTTGGGCAGCAACCGAATCGGTAAAATCAATTACCTTCCCGGTTATCATTATCTTTTTAAAGAACGACCAATCGTAATTTTTTTCTACCCCCTTTAATACAACACCCTCAATTTCGTCATTCGCACGGATAATGCCGGGCTTTGTGGCAAATGGCATTACATGGGTTATCAGGTGCTTTGAAAGTGCCTGCTTTTCCAATTTAGTATCCTCATCAAAGGGGGAGTTCTCATACGATTCATTCAAATCATACTTAACCACCTGGATATCGCCGGCAAAGCCGCGCATCTTTTCGCGTATCTCCTGTTTAAAGCCCCGCACTACGGCTAAGGAGAGTATCATTACGCCAAGCCCCAGCATTATACCCACAATAGCTATACGCACAATCAGCTTTGAGAAGGTGCGTTTAGACTTAAATGTAATACGACTTGCTATAAATGATGAGAAACTCAATGCCGGGATGATTTTTGTACCTTCGCAAATATGCGGTTTTGCCGTTAAAAATGATAGGTTTTAATTATTTAGGGATCGATATTTTATGCTGAAAATAAACGCGTTTAAATTATTAACCATATTGGCCTGCTTTACAGCCGCCGTTTCATTTGGGCAAAGCAGGCATGCGATCATCCCCGGCGCCGATCAAACCCAACTGTATTTAGATTATTTAAAGGGCAAAAACATAGGCATGGTGGTGAACCAAACATCAGTAATTGGCGCGCGGCTTACGCCAAGTGTCGACAGCCTGCTGAAGCTTGGAGCCACCATAAAAAAGATATTCGGGCCTGAGCATGGTTTTAGGGGTGACGCCAGTAACGGCGCGACGGTTAACGACAGCAACGACCCCAAAACAGGTCTGCCCGTAATATCCCTTTATGGCAAACATTATAAACCCACCCCTACTGATCTGCAAGGCATTAACCTTATGATATTTGATGTGCAGGATGTTGGCGCAAGGTTTTATACCTACATATCAACCCTGCACTATGTGATGGAGGGCTGCGCCGAAAACAACATCGAACTAATGATACTCGACAGGCCGAACCCTAACGGCTTTTGTGTTGACGGGCCGGTGCTGGATACCGCTTTCCGTTCGTTCGTAGGGATGCACCCTATACCAATTTCCCACGGCATGACCATTGCCGAGTACGCCCAAATGATAAACGGCGAAGGCTGGCTAAAAAACCACGTGCAATGCAAATTAAAAATAATAAAGGTGGCAAATTATAAACATAGCGATAGTTATGTGTTACCGGTAAACCCTTCGCCCAATTTAAATAGCAACCAATCGGTTTTGTTGTACCCGAGTTTGTGTTTATTTGAGGGGACAGTACTTAGCTTGGGCCGGGGCACTTATAGCCCGTTTGTGCAGGTTGGCCACCCCTTGTTAAAAGGAAAATATAGCTACTCATTTACCCCGGTTAGCATCGTCGGCATGAGCGAAGACCCACCGCAAAAGAACCAGGTTTGTTATGGCATCGACCTGAAAAACTATGATACGGGGTTAATAAAGGCTACCGGCAAGCTAAACTTAACATGGTTGATAGCTTTATATAATGCCTACCCAGATAAACCCCATTTTTTTAATGCCTACTTTGCAAAACTTGCCGGAACGGACAAATTGAGAAAGCAAATTGAGGCCGGCGAAACCGAACGACAAATACGCGAAAGCTGGGAACCCGCACTAAGTAAATATAAATTTATGCGCCGCAAATATTTGTTGTACAAATAAGCGATAAAATGCCTAAATTGTAAGCAGCTTGAACTATCGCTAATTTTCGGACATTAATTAAGTAAAATATTAATAAGGAAACACTGATACCATGAGGATTGTATTTATGGGCACCCCCCAGTTTGCTGTGACATCGCTTGATGAATTATTAATGTCGGGGTGCGATATAGTTGGCGTGGTAACTGCACCCGATAAACCGGCGGGTCGCGGACAAAAGGTGAGCCAGTCGGCGGTGAAGGAGTACGCGGTGGCACATGGCCTGAAGGTTATGCAGCCCGAAAAATTAAAGGACCAGACATTTTTAGATGAATTAAAAGCTTTGCAGGCCGAACTGTTTGTTGTTGTTGCTTTTAGGATGCTGCCTGAGATAGTCTGGACAATGCCTATACGCGGTACAGTGAATCTGCACGCATCGCTATTGCCGCAGTATCGCGGCGCTGCCCCAATTAACTGGGTGCTGATAAACGGTGAAAAGGAAAGCGGTGTTACTACGTTTTTCCTGAAGCATGATATTGATACCGGAAACGTACTTTTCACGGAGAAAATAACCCTAACCGGCCAGGAAACCGCAGGCGAACTGCACGACCGCCTGATGAACAAAGGCGCGGGCCTGCTGGTAAAAACGGTTAAGGCTATTGAAAGTGGCCGTTATAGTGAATTGCCGCAGTCGGAGTTGATACAAGCAACCAATTTGAAACATGCGCCAAAACTGGCTAAAGAAGATGGCAATATCGACTGGAACAAGGATACCGCAACCGTGTATAACCTTATCCGGGGCTTAAGCCCTATCCCCTGCTCTTACACCCAATTAAACGGTAAAACATTCAAAATATATAAGGCAGAAGGAGAAATTGAATCATCGGACATACCTCCCGGTAAGTTTGTGACCGACAATAAAACTTATTTAAAGTTTGCCACTACTGATGGTTTTATCAGCGTTACCGATGTGCAGTTAGAGGGTAAGAAAAGGATGGGGATAGAGGAATTTTTGCGCGGTGTGAAATTGATCTAACTCCGTAACGTTTCTTATCAATCCAAAGTCATAAAATTTTGTAGTATACCAATTATTGTTTTATGTCGTTACTTTTGCAGGCATAATTTTATAATCGAATGGTATTTTACACCGACAGGATAGCGCACTTAAAAGCAGGCATTGAACCCCTAAGGATGCAACTCATTGATCATCCGCTATATAAGCACATAAATTCACTTACTGAACTGGGCGTTTTTATGGAGCATCATGTTTTTGCGGTGTGGGATTTTATGTCGTTGTTAAAATCACTGCAACAAAAGCTTACCTGCACAACCCTTCCGTGGATGCCCGTCGGGAGTGCCAATACACGCTACCTGATAAACGAAATTGTAACAGGCGAGGAAAGCGATGTTGATGAACATGGCAACCGCACCAGCCATTTCGAGCTTTACCTGCAGGCGATGGAGCAGGCCGGTTATCCCGCAACTGCCATTAACGACTTGTTTGAAGAACTGCACTATGGCAAACATGTTGATGAAGCCCTTATTATCGCCAACATCCCCAAAGCTGCCCGCAACTTTGTACAGCATACTTTTGACGTCATAGATACCGGTAAGGATTATTTACAGGCGGCTGTATTTACCTTTGGCCGTGAGGACCTTATACCTGGCATGTTCATTAATATTGTTAAAGAACTGAGCCTGCAGCTACCGGGCAAGGTTGATACCTTTTTATATTACCTGCAGCGCCATATTGAGGTCGACGGCGAACATCATTCACAACTGGCTTACCAAATGACAGCCGAACTTTGTGGCGACGATGACGATAAATGGGACGAAGCGTTTATCGCCGTGAGAGACGCCCTCATTGCACGTGTGGCATTGTGGGACGGCATATTGGCTGACATTAAATCGCCGGTTGCCGCTGACTTGTAGCCATCAAATTACGATAGCTTTTACTCTATATAGCTTTCCAATATTTTAAAGCCCCGTTCAGAGTGTAACTCTACATGGTCTATTACTTTGGGTAGCAATATACATTCGCCCATTTTAACCGGGTAAGTTTCGCCGTTGTATTTTATTTCATACGAACCTTCCAAACAAACATGAATCACGAATGAATCGAGTGCCGAATAATCCTTTATAGCTCTTGTATTATAATCGAGCAGGTTGGTAGTGAAGTACGGGCAGCTAACCAGGTGAACCGTTTCATCCTTTACAGGCGTATATTTTGTTTTGTATTCGGGGTAATGTTTGTAGTCAATTGCGGCTAAAGCTTCTTCAACATGCAGTTCACGTTTGTTGCCTTTATCATCAACCCTGTCGAAATCATAAATACGGTAGGTGATGTCGGATGTTTGCTGTATCTCGGCAATCAGCAAGCCTTTGCCAATTGTATGTACACGCCCGGCAGGTAAAAAGAATACATCGCCTGCTTTTACATCTTCCTTATTCAGCACATCGGTTAAATGGCCGCTGTTAAATTTCTCCAGGTATTCTTCCTGTGTAAGTTCCTTATTAAAACCGGCAATTAATGTCGAGCCCGGATCAGCCTCGATAACATACCACATCTCTGTTTTGCCGAATGAATTATGGCGTTCTTTAGCCAACTTATCATCGGGGTGAACCTGTATGGAAAGATCTTCATTTGCATCGATAAACTTTACCAGCAATGGGAAAATATTGCCAAAATACTTATACACCTTCTCTCCTACCAATTCATCCTTATATTGCTCCAAAAGATCAGCCAATGATTCGCCCGCCAACTCTCCATTATCCACAACAGATACATCTGACTTAACTCCTGATATTTCCCAGGTTTCGCCGCAATTGGGCAGGTTGCCAAAATCTTTATGCAGGTAGGTATTTATCTTTTGCCCGCCCCAGATTTTGTCTTTGTAGATGGTTTTGAATTTTAATGGATATAGTGTTGACATGGTTGTATCGTGTGATGTAAATTATGCTTTCAAAAATAGCTAAATCTGTTTAACGTCCAACAAAAAAGTCCGCATAGTTTTATGCGGACTTTCATATTTTAAAGCGGTATTGGTTATTTACCCAATTTGGCTTTCAGGTTCTCATCAATTGCAGCCAAAAACTCTTCGGTATACAGGTAATCCGTACCGTGTTCAACTTTTGGTTTTATGGTGATGGCTAAATCCTTGGTCATTTTGCCGCTTTCAACCGTTTCAATACAAACTTCTTCCAAAGTTTTGCAGAATTTGATCAGCTCCTGGTTGTTATCCAGCAAACCACGGAATTCCAAACCGCGTGTCCATGCAAATATCGATGCTATCGGGTTGGTTGATGTTGGTTTACCTGCCTGGTGTTCGCGATACTGGCGGGTTACTGTACCGTGTGCAGCCTCTGCTTCCATTACAGTGCCATCGGGGGTAACTAAGGTTGATGTCATTAAACCTAATGAACCAAAGCCTTGTGCAACGGTATCTGATTGTACGTCGCCGTCATAGTTTTTACAGGCCCATACAAAGTTACCATGCCATTTCAGTGCCGATGCAACCATGTCATCAATCAAACGGTGTTCATAAGTTAACTGGTTGGCTTCAAATTCAATTTTGAATTCGTTTTGGTATATTTCTTCAAAAATATCTTTAAACCGGCCATCATATTTTTTAAGGATAGTGTTTTTAGTTGAAAGGTATAAAGGCCATTTCTTTAACAAAGCCTGGTTAAAGCAGGCACGTGCAAAGCCTTTGATAGATTCATCAGTATTGTACATCGCTAATGCAACACCATCACCCTTAAAGTTAAATACTTCGTATGATTGCTCAGGGCTGCCATCTTCAGGGGTGAATTTTATGGTCAGTTTACCCTTGCCTTTAGTTAAAAAGTCGGTAGCACGGTACTGGTCGCCAAAAGCGTGGCGGCCGATGCAGATAGGCGCGGTCCAGTTCGGCACTAAGCGCGGCACGTTCGACATTACTATCGGCTCGCGGAAAACAGTACCATCAAGTATATTACGTATAGTCCCGTTTGGTGATTTCCACATTTGTTTCAACCCAAACTCTTCAACACGTGCTTCATCGGGTGTAATAGTGGCGCATTTAATACCAACGCCATATTTTAAAATAGCATTTGCGGCATCAACCGTCACCTGGTCGTTAGTTTCATCACGATACTCTAAGCCCAGGTCATAGTATTTAATGTCCAGGTCGAGGTAAGGGATTATCAGTTTATCTTTTATAAATTTCCAGATGATGCGGGTCATCTCGTCGCCATCCAGTTCAACTACCGGATTTTCTACTTTAATTTTTGACATATTTAGACGCTTAGTTTTTACTCTTTATAAGGCATCAAATATATAAAATTGATTTTACCTGTTTAATTAAATACGATAAATGAAACTAAGATTACACCAATGGAGTATAATAATTAAGCTTTATTGTTGTTTTTTTTAAGATTGATGCTATTTTTATAGAATTATGGCTTTGCCGATAAAATCATAACTTGTAACACCCTGACATATATAATGAGAGATTTAACCTTAAAGGCCTTAGTTTTAACAGCTATTATATGTTTTGCTTCGCTTATTTCGAAAGCGCAAATAGGTTATAATTATTCGCAATTTGATGTGGGTGTTGCCGGCGCTGTTAACCAGGTTTATGGCGATGCACAATCAGTAACCCAAACAGCTTCGGTGCGTTTTTCACTCAATTATAATCAAACGCCTTTCCTTAACTATATTTTGGAGGGAGAGGGCGGTAAACTGGAAGGCGGTAAACGTAGTCACCCTACAAGCAGGGTGTTCTCCAATAGCTTTTCTGCTTTCACATTCAGAATACAGGTACAAGCTGGCGAACTGATGGATTATTCGGATAGCCCATTTAAAAACGGCTTGAAAAACCTGTATATATCAAGTGGCATAGGTTACGTAGTTAACCATTTAACCACTACCCGCTTATCAGTAAACATACCTGATTATTATACACCCGGCGAAAATAACAGTAATGAAATTTTTATACCGGCACGCATCGGCATGAGGCACTTGTTAAATAATTTAACAAGCTTTTAGTAATTTTATCGATATAAAAAATAAACACGACCCATGATAAATGATAATACAGATCCGCTACCTGAAGATGATAGCGTAGACCGCGACCGCACCCTTAAAGACGAATTAGGCGAAACAATTGACAAAGAGCAATTGAAATATAACGCCGATACCAACAGCTATGAATATGATGTAAAGTCGGATGACCCGGATTATGACCATCCAGACCCTTACAACACCTCGGCGAAAAATGGCGAAGATATTAACTCTACTTATGATGAGGCTAACCCTTATGATACAGCCGACGAATACATCCCCAATGAGTCGTTAGAAACAGATGTAGAGCAGTTAGCCATGCATATTGACGACGGAAAGATAACCGAGCTTGACCCGTTGGATGAGGCCCTGGCGCATACACCGGAAGATGACCGCGATGACCTTGACGAAGAAGGCTACCCTAAAAATGACAGGAAATAAAATAACCAACAATTGCTATCATAAAAAAAACGCCCCCGTTATCCGGAGGCGTTTTTTGTTTTATATAAGATCTATTGTTTAGTAAAGGTCATTCCCCAAGCCGTTTGTATTTTATGGCCCTGGGTAGTTATTACCTGTGGGTCGACTGCAAGCCAGGTCATGGTGGTAGCTGTTAACGATTGAATTTGTATTGGCCCGTTACTGCTCCTTTGATAAGGGTCGGCAGATAGCTGAATATATAAGGCACCACTGCTTGTTTTTGATACCACATAGGATAGCGTGCCATCCACTACAAATGAGCCATCAAAAATGGCTGTTTTCGCAACATCATCAAGTTTGGCATCTATAAATAAATTAATGGGCGATGGCGAACTTTGGGCAACTCCATCAACATACTCAATAATGGTGGTGGTTGTAACTTTCCATGTACCGGTTAACGCCGGGTCATCATACGGGCTTATAGTGCCCCCGGTGCCGGTACCAGTACCTGTGCCCGTTCCTGTAGGCGGGGCTACATAAACATAGCCTGGCTGGCCGGGCAATATTGCAGGGTCCAACTTACATGAATATATGGTTGCGCTTATTACAGCCAAACAAATTAATTGCAGTAAATATTTTCTCATCAAATCGCCTTACTTTAAAAATATTACATAAAAGTATATAATTATTTTAACTCCAAAGTATAATCGGCATAAAACCTGTTAGTTAAAGTGCTTATATGTATAACGTATGGTGTTATTAAAAGGATACAATAATCATTAAGCAGTTCTTAATCAAAATCAAGGTTAAACCGCTTTTTAAGCTCGGCCAATGCCGGATTTTTTGCCGCCATATGCTGATATTTTTCCTGGTTGGTATAGGGGCGTTTTACAACTGTTTGCTCGTCGATCCTTGCATTTAATTCGATGCCGAAATTTTTTAACGTACTGCGCAAAAAGTTAAGCACATAAGGCCGCTCATTCCTGAACAGGTTTTCCTGCACCTTGTTACCTACTATTATCTCAAATTCATACGGCCTTAACATGGTAGGCGCATTGGCGTTAAAAATACTCAGCAGGTTATGTTTGCCATCGGCTTTTACTTTGGCGGCATACTCATTCCAGTATTTTAAAAAGCTGTCCATGGTAAAATCCTCGCGGTCATCACCTTTCAGGTAAGGGTCCTCTTCCTCATCAACCAGTACATCGCCTTGTTTACCTAATTCTTTAAGCGATGGTATTTTTACTGATGTGGCAGCCGAATGTAAATTAGGAATGAAAACCTTTGGCTTTTCGGCTACAGGCGCTTCCTTTACAACAGGCTCAGGCTTGTTTACCGGCGTTTTTGCGGTGGTATAATTTGTAGGCGGTTCACTTAAAACAGGCGCGGGTTCCGCTGCCGGTTGCGGTGCTAAGGCTGGGGTATCAGGTTTTTTTTTTAATTGCCCCTCTTGCGATGGCATTGTATTTAGCGGCGCGGCAGCCAAATTAAAGGCCGATGTGAGGTGGCACATCTTGAGCAATGCCAGCTCAACCTGCAATCGTTGATTTTTACTCAGTTTGTAATTAAGATCGCACTGGTTGGCAATATTCATGGCCGAAAGCAGGAATGAAACTGTTGATGCCTGCGATTGCTGCAGGTACTTGGTTTTTATACCCTCACTAACTTCTAAAAGTTTTAAGGTTGATGTATCCTTACCTACTAATAGGTTGCGAAAGTGATCGGACAGTCCCGATATAAAGTGGGCGCCGTCAAAGCCTTTGGTCAATATCTCATCAAACAACAGCAGTGTATTGGCGCTGTTTTCGTTCAGCAGGCTATCAGTTATATTAAAGTAGTAATCGTAATCAAGTATATTCAGGTTATCGATAACCGAACGGTAGGTAACATTCCCCCCCGAAAAGCTCACGATCTGGTCGAACATACTCAGGGCATCCCTTAAACCGCCATCGGCCTTTTGGGCTATGATGTGCAGGCCGTCGGGTTCATAGCTAATGTTTTCTTTTTTTGCTATAGATGCCAGGTGATTGGCCATATCCTCTACCCTGATACGGTTAAAGTCGAATATCTGGCAGCGGGAAAGTATGGTGGGCAGTATCTTGTGCTTTTCGGTAGTGGCCAAAATAAATATGGCGTAATGCGGCGGTTCTTCCAGCGTTTTCAGAAACGCGTTGAAAGCGGCCTGCGACAGCATGTGCACCTCATCAATAATATACACCTTGTAGCGTACACCTTGTGGCGGTATGCGCACCTGCTCTATAAGGCTGCGGATATCATCGACCGAGTTGTTGGAGGCGGCATCCAGTTCATGTACATTGAACGAATTACCGTTAAGGAACGAGCGGCATGAATCGCAGGTTCCGCAGGCCTCACCGTTGGGTTGTAAATTGGTGCAGTTTATGGTTTTGGCCAGTATGCGCGCGCAGGTGGTTTTGCCCACACCACGCGGGCCGCAGAATAAAAATGCCTGCGCCAGCTGATTATTTTTAATAGCGTTTTTTAACGTATTAGTTATATGCTGCTGACCTACAACACTTTCAAAAGTAGCCGGGCGGTATTTACGTGCCGATACAATAAAATTCTCCACAAGTGCTAATATAATGAGAATTTACCGATGATGAAATAGGGTTTGGGAATTGTGGAAAAAAGGAAGGAAGAACCAGGATTAAACAGATTTTAAGGATTTATATGATATTTAACATCGCGTATATTATATCCTGAAAATCTGTTTAATCTTTTAAATCCTGGTTCCCTCTATTTTTTAAAAATCATCATCCGGGAAATGATCGTCATCATCCGGGTCGAGTTCATTGTCTTCAAGATCAATTTCGTGCTCGTCGTTCTTGTCGTTAAGCAGGTCATCGAAATCTTCGTCCTCAATGTCGTCCCAGCCTTCGCCGTCTGAGTCTTCGTCATCTTCAAAATCATCATCATCACCCGGTAATGATGCTTTAATTACTTCATTTTCAATTAGTGTGTCGTCTTCAATAAAAAACATGACCGTTTAAAATTTTTAGGGGTTAAACCGGGTGCAATTTATCATTTAATTTATTTTCTTCACATACAATTCATCAATCAAAATAATAATTATTGCCAGCAGCGGTACGGCTAAAATTATACCTAATGCGCCCGATACTGTCCCCATGACCAACTGGCTAACCAAAGTTAAAGCGGGCGGCAGGTTAATTATCTTTTTTTGGATAAGCGGTGTTACAATATTGGCTGTAATGGTTTGCGATACAATGTAAACCAACGCAACTACAATAGCGGTATTGGTGCTAATGGTGAGCGCCAGTAGCACACCGGGTATCATGGCCAGTAACGAGCCGAAATTGGGCACCAGTTCAAGTATGCCGGTTATCAGGCCTAATACCATAGTCATGGGGATGCCAATTATAGTAAGCGCTACGGATATTAAAACAGTTATGAGTACGATGGACACCATCATGCCCTTTAGCCAGCCTTTAAGCGACAGGCTGATGCGGTCCATTATATGTTTACCTAATTCCTTTTTAGATTTGGGAACAAGCAGCAGTATCCCATTTTTATATATGGATGGACTGGCAGTAAAAAATACACCCAGTAATAATATGATATAGATATAGCCCAAAACACCAAAACTGGTGCCTAAAAAGGTTTGTGCTGTGGTCATCAGGCTATCTGAGCTACCGTCTGAAACGCTTTCCAATACTTTTTGCCCTACAGGTGTTTCGCCCAGTTTAGCTTTAAAGGTGCTTACCGTATGGGGCAGGGTATTACTAAGCTGTGCTATCTGTACCTGCATTTTGGCACCCATAAACCATAGCAATCCACCCAAAACCAGGAAGGAAATAATAAGCGAGGCTGTCATGGCCCATGTGCGCTTCCAGCGGGTGCGGCGCTGTATAATATCGCCAAAACCGTGAAAATATACTGCTATTAATGATCCCGCCAGCATCATGAGCAATACGTTAAAGGCAACCCGCGCCACTAAAATAACCCCTACCAGCAAGGCTACTATAGCCACGGTGTGCCATACTTTTTGAATGTAGGATAGTTCCTTTTTTACAATTTTTTCGGGGTCTTTATCTGCTGCCATTGGTTTTGTGATGTGGTTAATAAATATAAGTATTAAAGGAGTAATTGTTTGTAATGTTTTGAGGCGCGTTTAAAACATGATTTTTAATACTTTTTAGCGTTTGATATTTAAATAATTCTTTCTACATTTGCAGCCCCGATATAGTGGGTAAATAATTAAAAATCAAATAATAATGCAACAGTACGAAATCGTGATCGTTCTAACCCCGTTGCTTTCAGAAGAAACTGCTAAAGAGGCTATTGCCAAATACAGCAAAGTTTTAACTGATGGCGGAGCCGAAATTGTCCAGGAGGATAATTGGGGTTTGAGAAAACTAGCGTACCCTATTCAAAAGAAAACTACAGGGTACTATCACTTAACTGAATTTAAGGCTCCAGGTGATTTAATTAACAAATTGGAGGTAGAGTTAAGGCGCGATGAGCGTGTTTTGCGTTTCCTGACCATTGCTTTGGACAAACATGCCATTGCTTACAATGACAAAAAACGCAGCGGTGCTTTTAACAAAAAACCTGCAGCTAAAACAGAGGAGGCAGCAAACTAATGGCAAACGAACAAATTAAATACGTTACAGCCCCTAAAGTAGAGGATAACCGTAAAAAATACTGCCGTTTTAAAAAGAATGGTATTAAGTATATTGATTACAAAGACGCAAACTTTTTATTAAAGTTTATTAACGACCAGGGTAAAGTATTACCACGCCGCTTAACCGGTACTTCGTTAAAATTCCAGCGTAAAGTGGCTCAAGCTGTTAAGCGTGCCCGCCACATTGGTTTATTACCTTATGTTACAGATTCATTAAAATAATAGGAGATTTAAGAAATGGAAGTTATTTTAAAACAAGATGTAAAAAACCTGGGTGATAAAGACGATGTAGTAAGCGTTAAACCAGGTTATGGCCGTAACTACCTTTTACCAAAAGGCTACGCCATACTGGCCACTGAAAGTGCCCGCAAAGTTTTAGCTGAAAACCTTAAACAGGCCCAGTTTAAACAAGATAAAATACGTAAAGATGCTGATGACATAGCTGCCCGTTTGGAAGGTGTTAAACTTACCATTGGCGCTAAAGCAGGCGAAACCGGTAAAATATTCGGAGCTATTAACACCATACAGGTGGCTGATGCTTTAAAGAAAGAAGGTTTTGATGTTGACCGTCGTCGTATTACTTTTGACAGCGAACCTAAGTTTGTTGGTGAATACACCGCAAACATTAACCTGCACAAAGAAGTGAAGGTTAAAGTTCCTTTCGAAGTAGTAGCAAAGTAATTTTTTTCTGATTTCGAATTTCGGATGTTCAATTTCGAATTTTGAATAATTGATAACTTAAGGGTGTTTAGTGAAAACTAAGCACCTTTTTTATTTAACAAATTTGCTGAACTTGTTGCAGTATCGCATTTGCAGAATGTACCACTTGTATAGCGCCAGTCCTATGAGATGCCGAAACAAGTTCGGCATGACGGTCTAAAATAGAATTCAATTTCGTAAATTCGAGCTCCGAAATCAACACATGTCCCCTACGAATAATAACCGCAGCAAAATATTTCGTCCAGGCATCTGGAAATTGGTACTCCGTGTTTTAAAGCTATTTTTTATCCTGTTTTTCAGTATAACCATTTTTTGGGTGATACTGTACCGCTTTGTTAACCCCCCGGTTACCTGGCTCATGATACAGCGCGGCTTTGAACGCAAGGCTGATGGCAAGGATTGGAAAATAGACAAACAATGGGTTGATTTTGATGATATTGCCGACCCCATGAAACGTGCAGCCGTAGCCGCCGAAGACCAGCGGTTCCTTGATCATTTTGGTTTCGATTTTAAAGCAATGGAAGCTGCTATTGATAAAAATGCCAAAAGCCATAAGCTGATTGGCGGCAGTACCATAAGCCAGCAAACCGCTAAGAATGTTTTCCTATGGTCGGACCGTACTTACCTGCGCAAAGGTATTGAGGCTTACTTTACCGTATTGATAGAGTTATTCTGGAGTAAAAAGCGCATTATGGAGGTTTACCTTAATGAGATAGAAATGGGCGACGGTATATATGGCGTAGAAGCCGCCTCGCAAACTTATTATCATAAGGACGCCAAAGACCTTACCAAACACGAAGCTGCCGCTATAGCGTCTATTTTCCCCGATCCGCTGAAGTGGTCGCCGACCAACCCCAGCAATTATGTGCATCATCGGCAGTATTTGATATTGAAGAATATGCGAAGATTAGGGCCTTTGGATTTTTAGCCCCCCAGCCCCTCCATAGGAGTCCTTCGGACCTAAAAGGGGGAGCTTTTGAAGTGTAGCTTATTTTACCGCCATATTATATTTTTCGGTTTAAAACCCTGTAGCTTTATTGCATTATGGAAAAGCAGTTATTGGATATTGAAGATGTGAAATTGCTGGTGGATACCTTCTACACCAAGGTAAGAAACGATGCAGTGTTAGCCCCTATATTTAATGAGCGTATTGGCGAACGCTGGCCCGAGCACTTGGCAAAAATGTACACCTTTTGGCAAACCACACTCCTTGGCGAGCACACTTATTTCGGCAGTCCCTTCCCTCCGCATGCGCAATTACCGGTTGATAACAAGCATTTTAGCCAATGGATCAGCTTGTTTACACAAACTGTTGATGAATTATTTACAGGGGACAAGACAGAAGAAGCAAAATGGCGAGCCGGTAAAATGGCCGAGATGTTTGAATTGAAGGTAAATCACTTTAGGGGTAATTCGAGAGCGATATTGTAGCGCGATGCAATCGCGAAACCATGTTAAGCACTCGTT
>CAIWRU010000038.1 GCA_903915155.1 uncultured Mucilaginibacter sp. | reverse complement strand
TCGAGATTGGTTTAGCGTTTCGGGGGCAATGCTTACTAAAAAATGATAGGCTTCAATAATTGTTTTACTTTTTTCTTCGGCCGCTATTTTGGCTTCAGCACTATCCTGGAATTTGTCAGGGTGCCAGGTTTTCATTAAACTCCTGTAAACCGTTTTTAGCTCGTGTAACTCGGCGTCTTTGTTCACTTCTAAAAGCTTTCTGTAGTCAATAATTTTTTTCATGATATAAATTCGTATAATTATTGTCGTTGAATAGGAAAGCTGATCAAGTTTTAAGCGCTTTTCAGGAAAATAATTTTGCAAAGGTACGCTTTCTTAGCCAGTTTAAATAATTGAACTCCCGGCGCGTTCAAGGCAAACGCATTAAAAAAAATTGTCGTAGCAGGGTCTCTCGGAGAGGACCCTGCGTTACACATGCAAAATGTTCAGTCCTGTCCGCTACCGCGCAGGGTCCTCTGCGAGAGACCCTGCGAAGACTAAAAAGCTCGTTATATTGATGTTATACAAATGCTATGATTTATTTGTCGTAGCAGGGTCTCTCGGAGAGGACCCTGCGTTACACATGCAAAATATTCAGTCCTGCCCGTTACCGTGCAGGGTCCTCTGCGAGAGACCCTGCGAAGACTAAAAATACTATGATCTTATAATTACCTGTGTCCCCACAAGCAATGAGGGTTGTAATGCTACGTGGTGAACCTGTCGCGCTCCGTTTACCCACCCCGACTTACCCCGATAGCCATCGGGGCAGTCGCCCCTCCCTTTGCTGCGTAAAAGGAGGGTGAAAATTATTTTTCCCCTTCTATTAGGAGTGAATCGTACAGTTCCGGCTTCTTTCAATCTTTGAACGCCAATGGTCACCATATTAGTGAGATAAAACACTAAATTTGATTATGGAAACATCGGAAGCGCTTAATATTTTCAGGAAGGGGTTGGAAAAGTTTGTTGTGTTTAATGAGGCCGAATGGATAGTTTTTACACAACATTTGAGTTTTATCAGCCTGAAAAAGAAAAAATATTTTGCCGTACCTGAACAGGTTTGCGAAAAAGTGGGCTTTATTGTTTCCGGATCCATGCGTTATTTTCATATTATTGACGGGCAGGACATTACCAATTATTTTAGTTTTGAGAATGAATTTGTGAGTTCGTACAAAAGCTACCTTACCCTTCAGCCGGGCATTACCTATATACAGGCGCTGGAAGATACCAGGCTGATCACCTTTACCCGTGACGATATGGAGCAAATGCTCCAAAACCCGCTGTTAGCTTTTAAAATGGAGCATTTTGGGCGTACAATAGCCGAGTACTATCTCTGTTGTTATGAGGACCGTATGGCTTCCTTCATCACGCAAACACCTGAAGAACGCTACCTGAGCCTGCTGGAAACGGGAAGGGAAATATTGCAGCGTATGCCCCAGCATTATATTGCCAATTTTTTGGGGATAACGCCTGTTTCGCTTTCGCGGATAAGAAGGCGGCTGATGGTTCACCGCTGATTTTAATGATTGGTGGATTTCGCTGATTGTTTTTAATATCTGGTTAGCCAAGGTAAAGGCTTCATTTCTTATCTTTAGTTAACGTTTTGAGTCACAAACCCATCATACTTTTGTTTAAATCAAAAACGAAAGAAAATGCACACCATATTAGGAGCCGGCGGGGCGGTAGCAAATGCACTGACCCGCGAACTATCAGAACATAATGAAACTATACGCCTGGTTAGCCGCAAGCCGGTTAAAATGACCGGCAAAAACATCACCTGGCAAAAAGCTGACCTGTTGAACTACGATGAAGTATTAGCCGCGGTACAGGGATCATCCGTAATATACTTATGCGCCGGGCTGGTTTACGATATACAGGTTTGGCAGCAGCAATGGCCGGTTGTTATGCAAAACGTTATCAATGCAGCAAAAGCCGTGAAAGCAAGGCTGATATTTTTTGATAATGTGTACATGTACGGCCTTGTTAATGGCCCGATGACCGAATCTACTCCATACAAACCCGTTAGCGAAAAAGGAAAGGTGCGGGTAAAAATTGCCAATATGCTGATGGACGAAGTAAAAGCCGGGAACCTGCAGGCGAGCATCTTACGCGGCGCTGATTTTTATGGCACCGATTCGGGAAATAGCTTTTTTGATTTGATGTTGCTGGATAAATTCGCCAAAAAGCAATCGGCGCAATGGATAGGCGACCCAAAGGTTAAGCATAACTTTACCTATATACCCGATGCAGGAAAAGCTCTGTACCTGCTGGGCCAAAACCCGCAAAGCGATAACCAAATATGGCATGCCCCTACCGCCGCCCCACTTACCGGCAAGGAATTTATTGAAATGGCCGCCAACATATACCATGTTAAGCCGAAGTTTATGCGGATAAGCAAATTTATGCTGTGGATATTCGGTTTGTTTAATAAAAATGCAGGAGGTGTAGTTGAGATGTATTACCAGTACGACCATGATTATAATTTTAACTCGGCCAAGTTTGAAAAGTTCTTTAACGTAAAGCCCACTTCGTACCGGGATGGCATAAAACACATGTCGGAAACACTTTATAACAAGGCATAATTATTTCGTTCCTTGCCTGTCTCACCGTGAGACAGGCACCCCTAAAATAACAGACAAAAAGAGGCTAAAAATTGTGATTTTTGAGCGTTTTTTGAGCGAAAAAGGGCGATATTTTAAGCGTTTTGATGAGAATATGGCCCTAAAACTATCCTTTTCCGACCATTTTTTTGCTAAAAATGCCTCATTTTTAGCCTGTTTTGAGTGATTTTTAAACCAATATTGCCGGGTGTCTCACTTGTCTCATGAGACACCTTCATCGCTCAATTTACTTCCCCTCGTCCACATCTTTAATAAATTTTATCACCCCATCCATATACACCTGCTGATCGTCCCACATGGCTAAATGGCTGCCGTTGGGGCAATACAGGTAATGGCCTTTTGGCATTTGGGTGCTCATCCATTTCATGTAGTTGGGGTCCATGGTGTCGTATTTTGCGCCAACGCATAGGGTGGGTACGGTTATTTTGCCCAGATCCTTACTCCTGTCCCAATGTAATAGTCGCCCGCCGGTTTTGAACTCGCTGGGGCCCTGCATCATTACATAAATTTCATCGTTAACATGCTTAAATGCCCTTAGCACCGGGTCGGGCCATTCGGCCAGCCTGCACAAATGCGCATGGTAATATTCTTTAAACATCAATGCCTGGTAGGTCGAATCCTTATACATCCCTTTAGCCTCATAGCCTTGTAACGAATCAACCAGCGATTTCCGCATCTGGCTCCTTAATACCCCGTTATATTTTTCATAAGCCGGTATACTTGCCACCATATTGCTGATGATCAATCCTTTCAGGTTCTTTTGGTATTTGAGTGCATATTCCATCGCCAATAACCCGCCCCATGAATTGCCGAACAAATAAAAATTGGTGCTATCCAAATTCAGCGCTTTGCGCACCTGCTCCACTTCCTCAACAAAACGCGGCGTTGTCCACAGGCTGCTGTCGCGCGGCTGATCGCTATAGTAGGAACCTAACTGGTCATATTCAATCATTTCAAAACCTTCCTTCGGGAAAAAGCTTTCAAAGCACTCCAGGTATTCATGTGTAAAGGCCGGGCCGCCATGCAGTAACAGTATTTTTATGCGCGGATTGGTGCCGATACGCTTTGTCCACACCTTGAATTTACCCACAGGCGTTTCAATAGTGACCATTTTTATCCCGGCAACTTGCACGCCTGAATCAACAGGAGCAAAATAGGTGGCTACCGTTGGGCTTTTTTGCTGGCATGAGTAAAGGCTTAAAGTGCAAGCGATTACTAAAAGGATAAGGAGTTTTTTCATAGCTTAAATGTAATGCTTTATTGTAGAAATTTTAAAACTTTTACATCCTCCGGACTTTCAAACTTCCGCAGTTAACGGTTAAATCTGCATATTTGCATATCCGCACATCTGCACATCCAAAAATTATGATCCACAAAAAAACACGCACGTATATACCCGCCGACCTTGAAATGAAATGGGAAGCGCTGGAACCGATATTTAAAGAATTACTTGATCGCACAATAAATTCAGCCGAAGAACTGGAACAATGGCTGCGCGACGGCAGCGAACTGGGTGCCGCTATTGAAGAGGATTTTGCCTGGCGTTATATCCGCATGACCTGCGATACCACCAGCGAAGATTTGCTGCAAAAATTCCAGTATTTTGCTACCGAAATTGAGCCCAAAATAGCACCTTACAGCAACGAACTGAATAAAAAACTGGTAAACAGCGAATGGGTTGATAAGCTTGACCATCAAAAGTTTTTCATCTACCTGCGTGGCGTAAAAAAGGCGCTGGAACTGTTCAGGGAAGAAAACATACCGCTGCAAACGGAGATACAGGTTGAACAGCAAAAATACCAGGGCATCAGTGGTGCCATGTCGGTACATATTGATGACAAGGAATTTACTTTGGAACAGGCATCAGTGTTTCTGAAAGGCACTGATCGCAGCAAAAGGCAGGAAGTTTGGGAGAAAATAACCGCCCGTCGCCTGCAAAATAAAGATGAACTGAACCACCTTTTTGATCACCTGCGCGCATTGAGGCATAAAGTTGCATTAAATGCCGGGTTCGAGAATTTCAGGGATTATATGTTCCAGGCGCTGGGTCGCTTTGACTATACCCCGCAGGATTGCTATGCTTTTCATGAAGCGATAGAAAAAGAAATAGTGCCCATACTGCGCGGGCAGGCTGAAAAACGTAAAAAAGCGTTGGACGTTGGCACCCTGCGCCCGTGGGATATGGACGTTGATATAAGCGGCAAACCTGCCTTAAAACCATTTAACGGCGGCGCTGATCTTATTGAAAAATCTATCCAGTGTTTTACCAATATCAACCGCTATCTGGGCGAACGTTTGGAGATAATGAAGGACAACGGTTTGTTTGATGTAGAGAGTCGCAAGGGTAAGGCCCCGGGCGGTTATAACTACCCATTATCTGAAACCGGCGCGCCATTTATTTTCATGAATTCGGCTAACACGTTCCGCGACCTGACAACTATGGTACACGAAGGCGGCCACGCGGTACATACCTTTTTAACCGCCGATTTGGAGCTGAACGATTTCAAACATTGTCCAAGTGAAGTAGCCGAACTGGCCTCCATGAGTATGGAACTCATCAGCATGGATAACTGGGATGTTTATTTTGATAACGAAGACGACCTGAAACGCGCCAAACGCGACCAGTTGAATGATGTATTAAAAACGTTGCCCTGGGTAGCTGTTGTCGACCAGTTTCAACACTGGATATACACCAACCCCAGCCATACCGATGAAGACCGCTACAATGCCTGGATTGAGATATATGAGCCATTTGGCGCTGGCTTTGCCGATTGGAGTGGTTTGGAAGAAGCAGAGCGCAACCTGTGGCAAAAACAGCTTCATATTTTCGAGGTGCCATTTTATTATATTGAATATGGCATGGCACAACTTGGCGCAATTGCAGTTTGGAAAAACTACAAGGAAAACCCCGAAAAAGGTTTACAGCAATACCTGGATGCCCTTAAACTTGGCTACACCAAAACCATAAAGGAAATTTACGAAACCGCCGGTATAAAATTTGATTTCAGCGCCGCCTACGTAAAGGAACTGGCGGAATTTGTGAAGGGTGAGATAGAGAAGTTGTAATTAGCCCCACCCAACCATCTCCGCTAGTTAGCGGAAGGGCTTAAAAAACATTTGAAAAAGTCTCCCCTACTGGGGGAGATTTAGAGGGGGCTAAAACATATCCCCTCTTTTCAGGTTAATAAAGGCATTATGAAAAAGATACTTTTAATAATTTGCCTTTCGCTTTTAACAAGTTTCGGCTACAGCCAGTTATATAAAACAGTTAAGGTTGATTCACTTATCACTGTAACTCTACCATCGGTATATACCAAAAAAGATACTGCAGGTCAGCAAACATTTAGCGCAAAAGCATCATATGGATTTATTGTGGTTACCCGCATACCCAACGCCGCAAACAACGCGCCTTTAAAAAAGGAAAAAGACCTTAACCAGGTATTCAAAAACTATGTAAAGGATGTTCAGCAGGTGGGCAACGGTTCTATACTCAGCGAACGCGATACCCTATTAGGCACCGTAAAAGGGCACCTGTTCACTTTAAAAACCCAGGATGATAACGGCGATGTGCAATACAGGCAGTTCCTGTTCATTTACACGCGCGATGCAAGCTATACCTTCCAGTATTTTTATAATGAAGGGCAGTCGGAATTAGCGGGCCAGGACACCAAACCTTTCTATAGCTCCATAAAATTACAACCCGACCTTCAACGCAACGATCAGTATCTCGTGCCTTCAAAGCCCGGCATGAGCGGCGGCGTAAAATTGATAGTATTTGGGGGAAGTGGCGTCATTGTTATATTGATAATAATTTCACTTCTTATCCGAAGAAAGAAAAGGCGAGCTGCTGCCGAATAGTGGCCTTATAAACTATTCTTGTTTATCAATCCACGGTTCCATTTGGGTGACTTAAGGAAATCTTTCCCCGCCAGCCAGCCTATTAAAAACACTGTAGTGATAGCTCCGATCACCGATCCTGCTGTCACATCCTCAAAAAAATGCTCGCTTAAATACATGCGCGAATAGCCAACTGCTATGGCCAGCAGTAAAAGCGGCAACCCCCATAATTTATTTTTACACCAATAAGTTATGAGCACTGCGGTAGAGAATGCGGTAACCGTATGCCCCGACGGAAAGCTATGCAAGCTAAGCATATCAACGCCCTTTATAAAATGTATATGCACCAGTTGGTCTTTAAAGTACAGCATCGGTCGCGGGGCGTCAAAAATATGTTTTACTATTTGAGCAACTATAGCGGTGATGGCATTAATGGCAACCAAAAGAAATGCTTTGCCATAATTAAAAAATGATAGTATAGCCGTTAAAACAACAACCGTCCAAAAATTTCCCAGGTCGGTTAAATAAGGTGCTATGGCATCGGCCCATGGATAATTATGACTGTTCACCGCAAAGTATATTTCCTCGCGGCTGTAGATCGATTTTATAATGAAACATACGGTCAGTACAACCAGGTACGGGATAAAAAACGTCCTTATTTCATACAATACATCTTTTATCCTTATTTTCATGGCGCAAAATAAGCATATACTATTTCCCTGCAAAAAAATGGTTATGTTTGGAGTAACGGCCTCTTAATTTAAAATATGTCAAAAAGTATATTTCGTACAAAGTCTGTCGACAAAATATTAGCCGATGTAGCCAGCGGCTTTAGCGATGGCGAGCACTCCGGCTCGCACCTTACCAAAGCATTAAATGTAAAAGACCTCACCCTGATGGGCATTGCCGCCGTAGTTGGCGCAGGCATATTCTCCACCATTGGCGAGGCATCGTTCCAGGGCGGCCCCGGCGTAACCATATTGTTTGTAATTACCGCCGTTACCTGCGGTTTTTCGGCTTTATGTTATGCCGAATTTGCATCGCGCATACCTGTAGCTGGTAGTGCATATACTTACGCTTACGCATCATTTGGCGAACTGATAGCCTGGATCATCGGCTGGGACTTGTTAATGGAATATGCCATAGGCAACATAGCCGTGGCCATATCATGGAGTACCTATTTTGTAAACCTGCTGGTGGGGTTCGGCATCAACGTGCCCGCCTGGATGACACTCGATTATTTTTCGGCATTTAAGGCACATGAACAGGTATCACAGCTAACGGCAAGCCACCAAACAGGCCAGATAACAGATATGATGCGACAAGGCACAGCGGCATGGAATAACGCCCCCGGCTTTGGCGACTTTAAGGTGATTGCCAATTTGCCTGCATTGCTTATTGTAGTGATCATCACTTACCTGGTTTATGTGGGTATACGCGAAACCAAAAAGGCCACTAACGCCATGGTTATTTTAAAAATAGCTATAGTGATTGGCGTTATCGTAATCGGCTTTTTTTATGTTACGCCTGCAAACTGGCACCCTTTTATGCCTAACGGCTTTAGCGGTGTAATGAAGGGGGTATCGGGGGTATTCTTTGCTTATATAGGGTTCGATGCCATATCAACCACAGCCGAAGAATGCCAGCAGCCACAGCGCGACCTACCACGTGGCATGATATATTCACTCATCATTTGTACCGTCCTCTACATTTTAATCGCGTTGGTACTAACCGGCATGGTAAATTATAAAGAGCTTGCCGTAGGCGATCCCTTAGCATTTGTATTTAATAAATTGCACCTCACAGCACTTAGCGGCATTATATCCTTTAGCGCTGTTATCGCCACCGCCAGCGTATTGCTCATATTTCAGTTAGGGCAGCCACGTATATGGATGAGCATGAGCCGCGATGGTTTGCTACCCAAAGTATTTTCAAAAATTCACCCAAAATACCATACACCGTCATTCGCAACTATTGTAACCGGCTTTGTGGTAGCTATACCGGCATTGTTCCTGAACCTAACCGTTGTAACCGATTTGACCAGTATAGGCACCCTGTTTGCCTTTGTATTGGTTTGCGGTGGCGTATTATTGCTACCTCGCGAGGCGCTTACAAAAGGACGTTTCCAGTTGCCTTATATCAACTCAAAATTTATTGTACCCGTACTGTTTGTTATTGGATGTTATTTCTTTTGGCAGCCGATGATCGCCCTTTTCACTGGCGAAAACGCGCATGAAAATTTCCCTTTCTTTTTATTCATCATACTTTCAACCGGATTAACAATAGCCTGCTTTGTTAAAAACCTGTCGCTTATACCTGTATTAGGTTTGTTAAGCTGCTTTTATTTAATGACCCAGCTTGGTTATGATAACTGGGTGCGCTTTATAGGCTGGCTGGTTATCGGCCTGGTGATTTATGTAAGCTACGGTTACACCCACAGCAAGTTGGGAACTAAAGAATCACCTGCACACCGCCTTGCGGTAAAAATAGCAGCTGTTGGCGGGGCTATAGCCATTGCAGGTATCATCATATTTGTTCATGACGCTGATGCCCTAAAAGAAACGCTTGAAGTAATTGTAGCCGGTTGCGTAGGCTTCCTGATCGTTTACCTGGTAGCATCGGCCATTTTCAATACATCCGAACGCAAAAAACCTATATAGATGAGTTTAGTTACCATAATTGGCTTATTAGCCGCCTTCGGCACAACGGTCTCGTTTCTGCCGCAGGCGGTTAAAACCATTCAAACTAAAGACACCTCGGGCATTTCCTTACCTATGTATATACTCTTTACCGCAGGTACCCTTTTATGGCTCATCTACGGTATCATGAGCGGCAGCATGCCGGTTGCTGTAGCTAACGCGATAACGCTCATATTCGCCGCTATAATTTTGATTTATAAGATACGATATAAATAAGGCAAGAAAGTGCGGTTGCAGGGGTGTGTTAATGAAGCGTAAAGCACACAATCACATCTCATTGAAAACCTGCCGATTATCCCCGTTCACAACCGAACAATAACTGTATCGTTTCCGAACAATTAATAATAACAATCATGTATTAATATGCTGACTTACAATTAATTAAACCCAAGGCACATTAATTGGTATTATCTTACAAAACCAATCGCCATGTTCAAAAATTACCTGCTTGTCGCTTTTCGCAACCTCAAAAAAAATAAAGCCTTTTCGTTTATCAATATTTTAGGTCTGGCTATTGGTATGGCTGCCTGCCTGCTCATTATTCAGTATGTTACTTATGAGCTTAGTTTTGATAGTTTCCACGCTAATAAAGCGCGTATTTTTCGTGTAGACCAGGATAGGTACAACAACGGCAAATTAAGTACGAAATGGACAGCCGGGGCATTTGCGGTAGGTAGTGCCATTAAAGTATTACCCGAGGTACAGGATGTGGTGAAACTGGTAGGCGCGGGCGATGTGCTGGCAAGCTATAAAGACCAGAAAATGGTGATCCACAATACTTACTTCGCGAGCCAGGGTTTTTTTAACGTGTTCTCATTCCCGTTGCTTAGCGGCGACCCTAAAACAGCGCTTAAGGATCCTAATACCGTAGTTATATCACAGGAAATAGCCGATAAGCTTTTTCATGGTACTGATGCGGTAGGCAAAAGCATATTGATAAATAACGATAGCCCGGTTAAGGTTACCGGCGTAATGAAGCATTGGCCCGAAAACACCCACATGAAATGCGATTACCTGGTAGCATTCAGTACAATTTATAAGTACACCGGTAATGATCTGGATACCAGGTGGCAAAATGATGGTTGCATTACCTACATTATGTTAAAACCCGGCGCCGATGCCAAAGCGGTTGAGAAAAAATTCTCGGTAATAACCAACAAAGCCTACGAGCAATTTAAGGCCGAGGGCGATGGCGCTGTTTACATGTTAACGCCCGTTCAGGCAATACATTTAAGCCCCGACCGCATGGGCGAAATGCAGGCCAATACCGATGGAAAGTCGGTTTACCTGCTGTTGGGTATAGCTATATTTGTTATCATCATCGCCTGGATAAATTACATCAACCTCGCTACCGCGCGTGGTGTTAGCCGCGCTAAAGAAGTGGGCGTGCGCAAAACATTAGGCTCGGTAAAAAAGCAACTCATTACCCAATTCATGCTCGAAGCCGGGTTGCTAAATCTCATGGCGCTAATTCTTGCTTTTATATTGATAGCCTGTTTCCTGCCGGTTTTCAGCAGCATATCGGGTTTGCATTTAAGCTTTACGCTGTTTGTTAATTCAATCTTTTGGTTAACCGTTGCGGGCATGTTATTGGTAGGTACTGTTTTCTCGGGCTTTTACCCGGCTATTGTGCTGTCATCGTACAGGCCTGTCGAGGTATTAAAAGGCAAGCTAAGCGCCGCACAGGGCGGCAGCATATTGCGCAAGGGTTTGGTGGTGTTCCAGTTCGCGGCATCTATATTTTTGCTTATCGGTTTGCTTACGGTATTTAAACAGGTGCAGTTTATGCAAAAGCAGGACCTGGGCATGCGGATTGACCAAACCATAGTTATAAAACCTCCACTGGCAAGGATCGATTCATTCTACCGCAATATAAGAGCATTTAAACGCGAAAGCTTGCAATTGCCCGAAGTGAAAAGCGCAACAGTATCAACCAGTATCCCCGGCGAACCTATATTTTGGAATGCAGGTGGTATTAAGCTGGTGGGGGATGATGACAAAACCGCCAAACAATACCGCGTTATAGGTGCCGATTATGACTTTTTAAAGGCATACAATCTTAAGCTGCTTGCAGGCCGTGTATTTGGCGAAAGTTTCAGGACTGATACAGGGGCCCTGGTCTTTACAAAAAAAGGTGCTGAGCAGTTGGGCTTCAACAAACCCGAAGATGCGTTGGGCAAACGTGTATTTTTCTGGGGGAAAAATTATACAGTTGTGGGCGTGGTGGATAATTACCACCAGCAATCACTACACGATGCTTATGATGCCATAATTTTCCGCTGTATACCCGATGTGCGCGGCGATGTATCAATAAAAGTCAGCTCGACAAATATCCAGCGCACCATCAAATCCTTACAAGCCAACTGGAAAACTTACTTCCCCGGCGACCAGTTTGATTACTTCTTCCTTGATCAGCATTTTAACGACCAATACAAGGCCGACCAGCACTTTGAGCAGGTGTTTGGCATATTTACCCTGGTAGCCATTTTGGTGGCCTGCCTGGGCTTATTTGGCCTGGTATCGTACACCATTGTGCAGCGCACCAAGGAGATCGGCATCCGCAAGGTTCTGGGCGCATCGGTTAATAATATATTGAAACTCTTGTATAAGGATTTTGCATGGCTTATCGTCATTGCCTTTGCAGTATCCATACCGCTGGCATGGTTTGCTATTGATAAATGGCTTGAGTCTTATGCTTTCCGTATTAATGTTGGCGTATTCCTGTTCATTATACCGTTCCTGGTGGTGTCAATTATCGCTTTTGTAACCGTATCATTGATCAGCATAAAAGCCGCGTTAACAAACCCGGTAAAAAGTTTAAAGACAGAGTAGGGCGTAGTACAATTAAAGTTCCCCTCTCGAGAGGGGGCGCGCAGGAAAGCGCGGCTGCAGGGGGGGGTAATGAAGCGTAAAGAGTACAGAGAACTATATCTTCCACGGTGGATCTTTCCTGTTATTACCTGCGAAATAAAGGATCAATTGATTATTGTCCGCGTCTTTAAGTCTCGATTCCCGCCAAAGCCAGGGCTTATCATTCGGCATTTCTTCAAAAACAATCCCTTTATCAATTAAGCTGTTTACGTAATTATCCAGGTGATCAACTTCAAAATAAACCCATATTCCATCAGTAGATGGTTGAATATCGCTACGGTGCAGTGAAAAGGTTGAAGTGCCGTTAGTGCATTCAAATCTTGCATAATCAGGAAGCGCTTTTACAATTAATTTTAATCCCAATTTTTCGTAAAAATCGATTGCTTTCTCCACGTCAGCTACGGGAACGGTTACCTGGTTTAAATTCATATTTATATTTAAGAAAGGTACAGTGCAAAATAACAAAAATGCCGCCCGTTATAACGGGCGGCATTCAATATTTACCATTGCCTGTGTCCTCACAGGCAATCAAGATTATAACTTACCGATTTCCTGTACCAGGTCTATCAGTTTGTTTGAATAACCCCATTCGTTATCGTACCATGATACCACTTTAACAAAGTTATCATTCAAAGCTATACCTGCTTTAGCATCAAATATTGATGTGCGTGCATCACCTTTAAAATCTTCTGATACCACTTCGTCTTCAGTATAGCCTAAAATGCCTTTCATAGCGCCTTCAGATGCTTCTTTCATAGCAGCCTTAACTTGCTCGTAAGTAGCAGGAGTTTTTAAGCGTACGGTTAAGTCAACTACCGATACGTCGGCAACCGGAACACGGAACGACATACCTGTTAATTTACCTTTAAGTTCAGGAAGAACTAAACCAACAGCTTTAGCAGCACCTGTTGATGAAGGGATAATGTTCTGATAAGCGCCACGGCCACCTCTCCAGTCTTTACCTGATGGGCTGTCAACTGTTTTTTGAGTAGCAGTAACAGCGTGAATAGTGCTCATTAAGCCTTCTTCAATACCAAATTTATCGTTCAGTACTTTAGCAATAGGGGCAAGGCAGTTGGTGGTACATGAAGCGTTTGAAACAATAGTTTGGTCAGCTTTTAACGATTTGTGGTTAACACCCATTACAAAAGTAGGGGTATCATCTTTTGCAGGTGCGCTCATTACTACTTTTTTAGCGCCGGCATCAATATGTTTTTGTGCAGTTTCCTGGGTTAAAAATAAGCCGGTTGACTCAATAACAACTTCGGCACCTACTTCATTCCATTTAAGGTTAGCAGGATCTTTTTCGGCAGTAACACGTATGGTTTTACCGTTTACCACTAAGTGGCCGCCTTCAACAGCAATGGTGCCTTTGAACTGACCATGGGTCGAATCGTATTTCAGCATGTAAGCCATATAATCAGGCTCAACAAGGTCATTAATACCTACAACTTCAATGTCTGGTCTTTCCATTGCAGCTCTGAAAGCTAAACGACCAATACGGCCAAAACCGTTAATTCCTATTTTCATGATTTTTTAATTTTTGTTACAATAATACATTAATAAATTGTTGATGGGTTCTTTTATAATTGTTCCTATGGTCAGTTTTGAATCATTAGCTACCTCAATAAGGTGATCCTGGAAGGTTGCAGCTACAGAACCTGCGAAGTTAACTGTGGCCCCCGGATGTTGCTTATATAAAGGTAATAAATATGTGTTTATTAGCTTGCTAAAACCTTTTTTTATTACATTTTGCAGATAATTATCTTCCCTGTTCTCAATGTAAAAATCGTTAAATGAACTCAGGAATAAAGCAGGCTGTTTTTGCCTGTAAACTTTCTCAAGCAATATGGCACGGTCTACATTATAACGGTGCGCAAATTTCTTGCGCAGGTTCTCGGGCAGCGTTTCGCTCATATAACTGCTGATGAGTTGCCTCCCAAGCCAGTTGCCCGACCCCTCGTCGGCCAGCACATAGCCTAAACCGTAATTATTGGGCTTTACTTTTTTGCCATCGTACCACGCCGCGTTCGATCCGCTGCCGCAAATACTTACAATGCCCGGCGAATTTTTACAGCAGGCAATAGCGGCAGCCTGTATGTCATGGTCCACGCTTACTTTGCCGAATTTAAAAAAGGTGGAAAAAGCGTTGTGTATAACCTGTTTCAGGTCATCGGTAGATGCGCCCGCGCCAAAAAAGTAAATACGTTTTATCTCTTCGGCGTGGTGTATAAGGTTGATATTTTTATTCAGTATTTGCAGTATGTGCTTTTCCTCGTTGAAATAGGGGTTGATAGCGCTGGTTTTAAAGCTGGCAACAGTGCGCCCTTTATTTGCCAGCCGCCAATCGGCATAGTTTGATCCGCTATATACAACTGCAATCATTAATTCTTTAAATCGATAAAATATACGCCATTTGCATCAAATCTTCCTCCAGTTTAAATTCATGGCTGTTCAAAGCCTCATCCAGCGTGGTCGATACAATGCTGTTGGCAAGCAAACCTACCATTTTTTGTGTTTCGCCGGCAATTAAAGCATTAACTGCTGCAAAACCCAAGCGGCTGCCCAATATACGGTCAAAGCTCGAAGGGCTGCCCCCGCGCTGCAGGTGGCCTAAAATAGTAACTTTTATATCGTAGTTCTTTACTTCCTTTTCAACCACCTTTGCAATATCATAAACACCGCCATGCTTATCGCCTTCGGCAACAATAACTATGCTCGATGATTTTTTATTCGACTGCCCCGATTTCAGGCTCTCTATAAGATCAACAAGCGCGGTTTCTTTTTCCGGCAATAAAATGGCCTCGGCTCCGCATGATATGCCCGCACGCAGCGCTATAGCACCCGAATCACGACCCATAACTTCGATGAAGAACAAGCGGTCGTGTGCATCGGCAGTATCACGTATCTTATCAATAGCCTCAATAACGGTATTGGTAGCGGTATCAAACCCAAGTGTATAGGTCGATCCATAAAGGTCATTGTCAATAGTGCCTGGTATACCCATAATGGCTATATCCGGGTATTTTTTCGAGAAACGCAATGCGCCGGTAAAAGTACCGTCGCCGCCTATCACAACCAGGGCGTCAATATTTTGTGCTTTTAAGTTTTTGTAGGCAGTTTCCATCCCTTCGTCGGTACGGAACTCAAGGCAACGGGCGGTTTTTAGTATGGTGCCACCTAAATTCAGTATATTACTTACCGAGCGGCGGTCCATGTCGTACATGTCGTTCTCGATCAGTCCTTTATAGCCTTGCCTTACACCTACAACAGATAGATTATTATATATAGCAGTACGTACCACGGCCCTTATACAGGGGTTCATTCCGGGGGCGTCGCCACCTGAAGTCAGAACCGCGATTTTTGAAATTTTATGCATCTTTGCAACACAATTATTTGCCACGAAGATAGTGTGTATAAATTACACATTAAATTTTATTTTATTTTTGGATTAACAAATATCCGCATATCTTTAATTTTTTAATAATTATAGCCTTTGGAATTAAAATTACCACACTTTGACTCCGTATTTTCTATTGATTGCGTCATCTTCGGTTTTGAAGCCGGTGAACTCAAAGTATTGCTTATTGAACGTAACGAAGACCCGTTTAAAGACTGGCTGGCCTTGCCCGGCTACATAGTAGGGCAGGACGAAAGCGTTGACCATGCGGCTGAGCGTATTTTATATGAACTTACCGGCCTGCGCGATGTATCTATTCGCCAGTTCCACACTTTTGGCGAAGTAAACCGCCACCCGCAGGGCAGGGTGATAACAGTTGGCTATTTTGCCCTTATCCGTATCAACGGACAAAAGGAACTGGAGCCGGTTACCCATTTCGCCCGCAAAGCATTCTGGCACCCCGTAAACGAACTGCCTACACTTGCATTTGACCATACCGAGATATTTAAGCGTGCCTATAAAAAAATGCGCACCAAGCTTAACTACGAGCCTATAGCATTCGACCTGCTGCCCGAAAAATTCACACTAACGCAGTTACAGTTATTGTATGAAGCTGTTCTGAACAAGAAACTCGACAAGCGCAACTTCCGCAAAAAAATGCTGAGCTACGGCTTTTTAAAAGAACTTGCCGAAAAACAAAAAGGCGTATCCTACCGTGCCGCCAAACTGTATAAATTCGACAGGCGCAAGTATGCCAAGATATTCCAGAATGAGTTGGGGAGTTAGAGGTTAGTCAATTAGAGACTGGAGATTAGTTGGCTTCAGATAGAGATTAGAGACTGGTTAATTAGAGATTAGGTAGCTTCAGTAAACAAAAAGAGCGATGATTTTATCATCGCTCTTTTTGTTTTTATATTATTCGGTTGATTTGAGTTTCAACTAATCTCTAATCTCCAATTAACTAATCTCTAAATTTACAACTGCGTCGGCTCAAGCTCCAAATGGTACTTCACCAAATCATCTATTGGCGAGCGTATAATGCGGCCCACGGTCATGCCGTTTTCGGTGGCCACTTCTTCAAGCACGTTGCGGAAGTTGTAACCAACAGAGCCAATACAGTTAAAAGTATATTTCTGGTAATCAGGATAATGTGTTACCAGGTTACGGAAAAAATCTTCGAATGATGTACGTACAATATTGCGCGAATATTCAATGTTCACAATATTATCATATACAAATTTGCTAAAGCTGGCGCAAAAGCGGTTAGCGCGCGGCTGGGTATAAACACGGTCGTTTATATCGTCGGGCGTAAGCTTAAAGGTATCCCAAAAATTCTGGCGTACGGCTTCGGGCATGTAACCGCGTATATAGTCGGTCAGCAACTTTTTTCCAATGTAACATCCGCTCCCTTCATCTCCTAAAATATAGGCGCCCGAGTCAATGTTTTGTGTAATATCTTTTCCATCATAAAGGCAGGTGTTGGTGCCTGTACCCAATATGGCGGCAAAGCCTTCGGTATTACCCAGCAGTGCCCTTGCAGCGGCCATCAAATCGTGCCCTACGTTTATTTTTGACTTGGTGAAGACAGCCTGCATGGCGTTCTCCACTATCTGGCGCTTATCAGGGGTTGAACATCCCGCGCCGTAATAATTTACTTCGGTTATTGCATCCTTATCCAGGTCGGTAGGCAAACTTTCCCTAAGCGACTGGATGATATACTCCTCATTAGAAAAATACGGGTTATAACCCTCGGTATTGAAATAAACTTTTTTACCCTCCCCGGTAACTAAACACCAATTTGTTTTAGTTGAGCCACCGTCAGCAATTATGATCATAAAATATGTTTTAAAAAAAATTGGTAAAAGTATGATTTACTTATTGTAAAAAGAACACTTGGTGTATTTAAATATTAAAATTCGGGCTAAAAATAGATATAAACTTGTACATACAAATAAAAGAATAAAATTGTTGCATACAAATTGATACGATCAATAAACTATGCTGCAAAACCGATTTATTAGCAGTTTAAGTAAATTATTGGTTGCGATAGGCCGTAGTGTTAAAATTTATGCAATAATATGAAATTACCCGCAAATATTTATTGGTTTTTGAAAACTATTTAGCGCTGTTTAGTCTTGCTCGTGCGTAGTAATAAAAAGGGGGCATTTTTTTCTATATTTATCCACCAGAAACCAAAATATCATGCCTTCATTCATAAAAAAAATAATCATCGCTCTCTGCCTGTTGGTTGCCTACACCACAATAAACGCGCAAACTAACCCCAAATTCCATGTCATCGCTTTTTACACCGGTAAAAACGACCAGGCCCATATCAGCTTTGTACACGAAGCCAATAAATGGTTCCCAAAAATGGCTAAGGAATATAATTTCGCTTATGATTCCACCTCCAACTGGAACAACCTGAACGAAGAATTTTTAAAAAAATACCAGGTGGTGCTGTTTTTAGATACCCGCCCCGAAGACCCTACACAACGCGCGGCCTTCCAAAAATATATGCAGAATGGCGGTGGCTGGATGGGCTTCCACTTCGCTGCATTCGCGCTTACACCATCGGATGTACCGGCCAACTGGGACTGGTATCACAATACATTTCTGGGTTCGGGCCAATATGTAAGCAATATATGGCGGCCGTCATCGGCTATATTAAGGGTAGAGGATAAGCATCACCCGGCCATGAAAGGCCTGCCAACACTCTGGAAAACGCAGCCCAACGAGTGGTACCGCTGGGAAAAAGACCTGCGCCAGAACCCCGACATCAGGATATTACTCTCGATAGATTCAACAAGCTTCCCGCTCGGAACCGGCCCCAAACCCGAAGAAATTTGGCACAGCGGCTATTACCCCGTAGTGTGGACCAACAAAAACTACAAAATGATATACATGAACATGGGCCATAACGATATTGACTACGATCACCATACCAATAACGATCTGTCGCACACACTGGATAATGTGATAGAAGACAATTTGATTATGAATAGCCTGCTATGGTTAGGCGAGGGGACGAAGACGGATAAATAGCAAACCATGCTAACTCAGCCGTCCATGTCGTGACAGTCCATCACAGTAATCAGGTACCTATGTTTTATATTAGCTGGTTGTAAACTGCATATAATCTGTAATGTCTGCCAATTTAACCCAACACCAAACCGGCACTGTCAATTTTGGTACAGTAATGTTGTCAATTTCACAAATACTGTTAAGCGTTATTTGCTTAACTAACTTATTTGTAATTATCTCATATTTATTTCAATATCAGTTATCGCCGTATTTATTCCCTGTTTCAATCCTGCTTGTTTTTATTTTACACCTTGTATTTGCTAATGCAATTGGTTTAACCAGGTTAACTGTAATAATTCCGGTGTTGTGTGCACTGGCAATGCTCGCAGCTGCCCTATTAATATCATGGTATTATTTTGATTTTTCCTGGGACGGGCAATGGTATCAACAAGC
>CAIWRU010000037.1 GCA_903915155.1 uncultured Mucilaginibacter sp. | reverse complement strand
CCTAATTTTTTACAGATTATAAAATAAATATGTACGATAAACCATTGACAGCAAGCATTGTATTTGATACTATGTCTTTATAATGTCATCGTTTTGTAATCTTAAAGGGAGCAATTAAAAATTTATTATAAGGAGTGTAAAAAATGAACAAAAAAATGAGCAAACTATTTTCCTTGATTTTGGCTATTGCCATGATTGTTATTTCACCACCACCGTCCACCTCGGCACAAACCCTTCCACCCCCTCAAACCTCACCTTATAATAAGCATCGCCTTTTTCCAACACCTCAACGTCTGAATTTCCCGGAATCTCCTTAACAACCCGCGAACTGATTTTAGCAGCCTCGCGCATGTTCACGATACCTGTTAAATTAGCATGTATAGTTGATTTGTATAGATAGTTCGGCGCTGCTTCAGGTGCTTTCGGAATAACCGGCGTAGGAATGGGTACAATTGCGGCCGCCGGAACCTTCACAGGTACAACCTTTGGAATAACAATGGCTGCCGAACTCACTTTAAGTTCTTCAACAACCGGCTTGGTTTTTAAGGTATGTTTATGGTGATGATGTTTAAGCGGAGTAGTATTTGGAATAGCGACGGCAACAACAGGCGCGGTATAAGGCTTACTCTTTATCGGCGCATTCATGGCATTATATACATAGTCGCCAAAAATTATGGTGACAGCTATTAATATAATAGTAAATAAAACGTCAATGCTTCGTCGTGGATTGATCTTATAGGTTGTCGCGGGCTTGGCCTGGTAGGCGTTCGGCGGAGGTTTGTGCGTACCTTGCTTTTGTTGCGAAGATGAATTGCCTGGTGAAAGGGGCGATTTAAATTTTTTTAAATTCCTGTCGTAGATCGACCTTTGTGTCGGATCATTTAAAATGATATAAGCCTTGTGTATTTCTCTGAAACGACCTTCAAAATATTTGTCGTTCTGATTAAAGTCGGGATGGAATTTCTTCGACAATTTCCTGTATGCCTCTTTAATTTCTATCGAAGAACAATTCGCGTCAACACCCAAAATGTAGTAGAAATCATTCATGCCCAATTAAACAAACAAGACCGGTTACCCCTGTTTGATTAATTTTTTAACATATAGTTTAATTGGCAAATAAAGAAATATTTGAGGTGATTCAGTACTGGTGTTTACAAATCTCGCACGTATCCCAAAAACAAATACAAAGCTTTCTTTTTACTCTCCGTAAGCTCAAAATCTATCTTGCGCATCAGGTAATCCTCCACATCAAAATCATCGCGTTTGGGTAATTCGGCAAAAAGCTCGGCACGGTGGTCGAGGCCATATTTCAGCGCTTTGTTAAATTCAAAAATAAACTCATGTGGAATGGGTTTATTAGCTATCCACGCGGCAAAGCAAAATGGCAACCCGGTAAAGTTCTGCCATTCTTCGGCCAAGTCATATACATATTTATAGTTCCCTTTCTTACCGAAGGTGCGGTCGCCTATCTGCACAAAGGCGGTTTCGGCATCAGTGGACAATGAATAATCAGCTGCATCCTTTAGAAGTTCGGGGTTCAGCTTCCAGTAATTCTTTAATAATACCCTTGCCAGGTTATTCGATGAGCGAGACTGGGGATCAAGCTGTAACCGCTTAATATCGTGAATTTCGCAATTGCTAAATATAAAAACCGAGTTCACCGCACCAACCGCACCAATGCAATAATCGGCCACAATTTCCCAATGCGGCAGGTTTAAGGTGGCGGCAACGGGTATAAGGCCAATATCAACCACATCGTCAATTAGTTTTTGGGCGCAATCAGTAGGGTTATCAAGGCTTAGTTCAATTTTATTAATAAAGTCGGTATGCTGTATGCCGTATATAAAAGGTTTGGTGTTAGTATAGCTAACGGCAGAAATTCTTATTTTCATTTTTATTATAGTATCAAGTCGCTAGTATCAAGTAGCAAGACTGATGTAGTACACGTTTATTAAATCAGGCAATTATAAAAAGTAGTTCCTATCTTGATACTTGATACTAACTACTTGATACTTTTAAATGCCCGGCGTTGTTAAAATCCACTATTTCGAATTTTGCGCCATCGTAAATCACTTTATATAATACCAGGTTCTGGTGCGGGAAACTTTCCATTTCGGTAAGCGGCTTGCCGGTAAGCAGGCAAAGCAGCAGGCGCATTGCGCGACCATGCATACATATCAAAACTGTTTCCTCTTCAGGATGCCCCATGATAATATCCAGCGCCGCTTCCTGGCGGGCCTTCACTTCATTGGGGCTTTCGCCGCCTTCAATTTTGCTGTCGAGCTTGCCGTCCACCCAATCACGCACTAACTTCAAAAAACCGGCATCGGTTTCAGGCGTTCTGGGTTGACCTTCGTATATACCCCATGCCAACTCATCAAGACCTTCCAATTTCTCGTACGGTATTCCCAGATCAATAAATTGCTGAATACTTTGTTGCGTGCGTTTAAGTTCAGATATGTATATCTTATCAAAGGCTACATCCTTATAAGCATTAAAGAAAAGCCCTGCCTGAGTACGGCCTTCATCATTCAGATCGGTGTTCATTCCCCGCCCCTGCACAACCCCCTGTTTATTCAGGTCGGTTTGCCCATGACGGACGATGTATAGTGTTTTTTTGTGGTTCATTTCAAATTATTCAGCCCCCTCTAAATCTCCCCCGGTTGGGGAGACTTTAGCCTGAGCTATATTTTAAAGCCCTCCCTGCCGGGGAGGGTTTGGGTGGGGCTGCTAATTTATCACCGGCAACTTATAAAACTGCGGTTTCACTTCTTCGGGGAACTCATAATCATTGTAATCGGTAATTACATTATACAGGGTATCCCTTTCTATCGGGTGGCGGCCCACATGCTTTATTAGTTCAACCAATTGTTTTGTACTCATGCCGGGGTGCTGTTCTTCGCTGCCTGCCATCGAATATATTTTGGTGGTGTCGTCAAGCGTGCCGTCAATATCATCAACCCCAAAATTAAGCGACAACTGCGCCGTAGTGCGACTGATCATCGCCCAATAAGCTTTTATATGGTCGAAATTATCAAGGTAGATACGCGCGATGGCATAATTTCTTAGGTCTTCAACAACAGTTGATTCCGGCACGTCCGACATCTGGTTATCCTTATTACGGAACTTCAGCGGGATAAAGGTCTGGAAGCCGCTGGTCTTATCCTGTAACGTCCGCAACCTGTCCATATGGTCAATACGGTGATGGAATTTCTCAATATGCCCGTATAACATGGTGGCGTTTGAACGCATGCCCAGTTTATGCCATTCTTCATGTATGGCCAGCCACTGGTCGCCTGTACATTTATCTTTCGAGATCAGATCCCTAACTTCCGGGTGAAATATCTCCGCACCGCCGCCGGGAATTGATTCCAAACCGGCTTCCTTCATCAGGCGCATACCAGTTGCATAATCAATCTTAGCTTTCTTAAATATGTAGTGGTATTCAACCGGGGTTAGCGCCTTAACGTGCAATTCAGGCCTGTGTTGTTTTATTTTGGTGAACAGTTCCGAGTAAAAAGCCACATCGTATTGCGGCAATACACCGCCAACTATGTGTACTTCGGTAACCGGCTCGTTATCGTATTTTTTTACAATATCAAGCATCTCATCCATCGTGTACTCCCACCCTTCCGAGCGCTGTTTTATCAGCCTTGAATACGAGCAGAATTTACAATCGTAAACACACAGATTGGTAGGCTCGATATGAAAATTACGGTTGAAATAAGTTTTATCGCCGTGGCGTTTCTCGCGGATGTAATTGGCCAGTACGCCAAGATAACCGAGTTCGCCCTTCTCAAACAGCAAAACGCCTTCATCAAAAGTAACGCGTTCGCCGTGGAGTATTTTTTCTGCAATGTGTTTTAAATCAGCAGGTAAGTCGGGGTCCTGTAGTAATAAAGTTAAATTACGCTCAGCTTCCATCTATAGATCTTTGCGTCAAAAGTACGAATTGTTAATGTAATGGTGATGTAATATCTGTGTTGTAACCGATAAAGCAATACAACTAAATGTGGTTAAACAGCGGAATCCTGTTTGGTTTCTTTCTTATTATTTGCGGACGCAGTAATCCATACGTTTACATAATAAAGCACATATACCAGTATCGCCCCAAAAAATGCACCGCTAATAAAAGGAGAATCAAATTTATACTCCCCCGGATAAACTCGCTGCAAAATAAAGCTGGTTAAGGCTAATACTATTAATATAATGGGCGCTACGGGAATTTTTCCTACTTTCATGTGGTTTGATATTTAAACAAAAATAATTATTAGTTAATACAATATCAAGCTTTAACAATAAGTCTCAAAAACTCTATGTTTGCTTCATGAAACTCGAAACCATCGCCATCCACGCAGGTAACAAAAGCGACGAATCAACCGGCGCGGTAATACAACCCATTGTACTATCCACCACCTTTGAACGTGCACCCGATGGCAGTTATACCAGTGGTTATATATACAGTCGCTCTTCAAACCCTAACCGTACTTCGCTTGAAAATGTACTGGCGCAACTTGAAGGCGGCGCAGATGCAGCTGCATTTTCATCGGGCAACGCGGCTGGCATGGCTGTTTTTCAATCACTCAAACCCGGTACCCACGTTATTTTGCCCGACGATATGTACCACGGCCTGCGCAACCAGGTTAAAACACTGTTCGCCGGTATTTTAGAGTTTGATTTTATCGCCATTAACGAACCCGAAGTTTTACAGCAGTACATCAAATCAAATACAGGTTTAATTTGGGTGGAAACACCATCGAACCCATTATTAAAAATAACAGATATAAAGAAAGTGGTAAGTATTGCAAAAGCGAACAACATAAAAGTAGCCTGCGACAATACCTTTGCCACCCCAATATGCCAGCAGCCCATTAAATTAGGTGCCGACATTGTAATGCACTCCAGTACCAAATATTTCGGCGGCCATAGCGACCTGATGGGCGGCGCGCTTATCACTGCCCAAAACGATGATTGGTGGCAAAACATCCGCGCGGTACAGGAACTCGGTGGGGCCATCCCCTCGCCTATGGATTGCTACTACCTGGCGCGTAGTATTAAAACATTACCCTACCGCATAGCGGGTCACCTTAAAAACGCACAATTACTGGCTGAATATTTAGAAAAACACCCAAAAGTTGAACAGGTAATGTATCCAGGCCTGCCTTCCCACCCGCAGCATGAGATAGCGAAACAACAAATGAATGGCTTCGGCGGCATGCTGTCTGTTTGCATAAAAGGCGGTGAAGTTGAAGCAAAACGTGTGATAAACAGCTTGAAACTGTTTGCGCAGGCCACCAGCTTAGGTGGTGTTGAAAGTTTGATAGAGCATCGCGCTTCCATTGAGGGACCCGATACTAAAACGCCATTTAACCTGCTACGTATATCGGTAGGTTTGGAACATATTGATGATTTGATCGAGGATATGGCGCAGGCTTTGGGATAGTTAAAACGCTCTTTTACGATTAGATTACAATTAAAATAAAATAAAATTTTGCAACTAAACTATTATCAGCATATATTTGCAATAATATTTGGTAGCGATATTAAATATTAAAGATCAAATACCTCCTCAAAAAAGGTTTTGATTTATAAAGAAGCGGCGAGAGATCAGGCTCAATTACCCGCTGGCAACCCTTAAAGTTTTAAGAAGGTGCCAATTCCTGCCCCGGTAAATACCCCGGGAAATATAAATTAATAGCCATGAAAAGTTTAAAAAACATTCCATCACCCAATCCTACAGCCTCACGAGGCCTGTCGTTTAATGCAAATAACTCAGCTATTAGCTGTATTTGTATGTGTTGCTGCTGTTGTTGAAGCAGAACACGTCATTCTTTTCTGACTTCCTGAAAAAAACGCGTGTTACCTTCCGGGGATAGTATTATCCTGCCGCGAACTAAACGTCAATTCAATCCATTTAACAACCACCTGTACTAAAATATAATACCATGTCTGACACTAATTTAAAATTCGAAACACTGCAACTGCATGCAGGCCAGCACGCCGATTCGGCAACCGGTTCACGCGCAGTACCATTATATCAAACCAGCTCTTACGTATTTATCGATGCCCAGCACGGTGCAAATCTTTTCGCACTAAAGGAATTCGGCAACATTTATACCCGCATCATGAATCCAACTACCGATGTGTTCGAGAAACGCATTGCTATATTGGAAGGTGGTGTAGCCGCATTAGCAACTGCATCGGGACAGGCTGCCCAATTCATCGCCCTTAATAATATTTTACAGGCAGGCGATAACTTTGTAACCTCCCCTTTCCTGTATGGCGGTACTTATAACCAGTTCAAGGTATCATTCAAGCGCTTAGGTATCGATGCCCGTTTTGCAAAAGACGACCATGATGATTCTATCGAAGAGCTTATCGACCAAAATACAAAAGCCATTTATCTGGAAACCATTGGTAACCCGGGCTTTAATATTCCCGATTTTGATAAAATTGCAGCCGTAGCCAGGCGCCACGACTTGCCTCTAATTGTAGATAACACTTTTGGCGCAGGCGGCTATTTATTCCGTCCGTTAGAGCATGGCGCCAGTGTGGTGGTTGAATCGGCCACTAAATGGATCGGCGGCCATGGTACTACTGTAGGTGGTGTAATTATCGATGGCGGCAATTACAACTGGGGTAACGGTAAGTTCCCGCAGTTTACCGATCCATCCGAAGGCTACCACGGTTTGGTTTTTGCCGATGTATTTGGCGTTAACAGCCAGTTTGGCAACATACAGTATATAGTGCGTGCCCGTGTTGAAGGCCTGCGTGATTTTGGCGCATCGCAGGCACCGTTTAATTCATGGTTGCTGATACAAGGGCTTGAAACACTGTCATTGCGTGTACAGCGCCATGTTGATAATGCCCTTGAACTGGCCAAATGGCTCGAACAGCATCCATTAGTTGCAAAAGTGAACTATCCGGGTCTTGCTTCATCGCCATACCATGCTTTGGCAAAAAAATACCTTAAAAACGGTTACGGCGCGGTATTGTCATTTGAATTAAAAGGCGATAAGGAAAATGCTTCACGTGTGATCAATAGCCTTGAGTTGGTTAGTCACCTTGCCAATGTAGGCGATGCCAAAACATTGATTATACAACCGGCGGCAACTACCCACCAGCAACTGTCTGATTCAGAACAACTATCGGCAGGGGTAACACCGGGCTTATTACGTGTGTCGGTGGGTATTGAACATATTGATGATATAAAAGCTGATTTTGAACAGGCATTTGCCTACATACAGCAACGTAGCGAAGAATTAGTTTAACCTCACCCTGCCCTCTCCTAAAGGAGAGGTTATAGGTTAAAAAGATAAATAGTTTATATAGTTTTTTAGTGAATAATAGTCGTTATTACAGGGTTGCAGTTGTTCACAGGCAGCTGCACACCCTTATTAACAAACAGTAACATGAACACACAAATATTTAAACATACACAGCCGTTTGAGCTTGAGTCGGGGCAAAAAATACAAAATCTGGAAATTGGCTATCACACCTATGGCAGGTTAAATGCCAACAAGGATAATGTAGTTTGGGTATGCCACGCGCTAACCGCAAACTCTGATGTATTCGATTGGTGGAAAGGCCTGTTTGGCGAAAACGACTTTTTTAATCCGGATGAGCATTTTATAGTTTGCGCCAATATTTTGGGTTCGCCTTATGGCACAAGCAATCCGCATAGTATCAATCACATAACCGGCCAACCTTATTATTTGGCTTTCCCGCAATATAATGTGCGCGATATTGTAAAGGCTCACCAATTATTAGCTACGCACTTAAAAATAGATAAAGTAGAGATATTATTAGGCGGTTCATTAGGCGGCCAGCAAGCTGTAGAATGGGCTATAATTGAACCTGAACGTATTAAAAATTTAATACTTATAGCTACCAACGCGCGTCATTCACCCTGGGGTATTGCCTTTAACGAATCGCAGCGCCTGGCTTTAACATCCGATCGTACCTTTTATGCAAACAGCATCGATGGCGGACAAAAAGGATTGAAAGCGGCGCGCAGTATAGCGCTCCTATCCTACCGCGGCTATAAAACGTATACGGTAAGTCAGCAGGACGAGGACGATAACATCAGCAATGATCACCGCGCTTCATCATACCAAAACTACCAGGGCCAAAAACTGGTGAACAGGTTTAACGCACATAGCTATTGGTATTTAAGCAAGGCTATGGATTCGCATAATGTAGGCCGCGACCGCAAAGGCGTTGAAAAAGCGTTGAGCTTGATAAAAGCAAAAACATTGGTTATCGGCATAAAATCCGACCTGCTTTTCCCTGTTGAGGAACAGCAATACCTATTTAGGCACATACCAAAAGCGGCTTTTGCCGAGCTTGATTCCTTTTATGGGCACGACGGATTTTTAATTGAAACAGAAGCATTAACAAATATTATCACCTCCTTTTTTAAGACTGACGTAAAAGGAAAAATTATTGAACTACAAAGAATAGCGTAATGAGTAAAAAATTAAATATAGGTTTATTTGGATTTGGCGTGGTTGGCCAGGGTTTGTATGATATTATCAAAACCAAGAACCTTAACCTGGAGATAAAAAAGATCGCCATAAAAAATCCGGAGAAAAAACGTTCGCTGCCAGCGGAATTGTTTACTACCGATAGGGACGAGATACTGAACAACCCCGAAATAAACACCATTGTCGAACTCATAAACGATACCGAAGCTGCGTTCGAAATTGTTTCGAGGGGGTTAAGTTCAGGCAAAAACGTGGTATCGGCCAGCAAGAAAATGATTGCGACCTATCTGAATGAACTAATAGAATTGCAGCAAAAACATGGCACCTCATTGCTTTATGAAGGTGCAGTTTGTGGTAGCATCCCAATCATCCGCAATTTGGAGGAATATTATGATAACGAATTGCTGCATTCTATAAGCGGTATTTTCAATGGTTCATCAAACTTCGTGCTTTCAAAAGGATATTTGGAGAACCTTGATTACGATACAGCTTTAAAAGAAGCGCAGGACCTTGGTTTTGCAGAAACCGACCCCACCAGCGATGTAGGTGGTTTTGATGCAAAATATAAGCTGATCATTGCGGCATCGCATGCTTATGGTGTAATTGTAAAGCCGGAAGATGTGCTGAATATAGGTATCCAAAATCTTTCAGCAAGCGACTTGCAATATGCCCGCGAAAAGAAACTAAAAATAAAACTGGTACCCGTAGCCAAAGAATTGGACGATCGCCATGTAACCATGTTCGTGCTGCCAAAATTTGTGAACGAGAGCGAGTTTTTATACAACGTAGAATACGAATATAACGGCGTAATAGTACAGGCAGCTTTTGCCGATCAGCAATTCTTTTTTGGTAAAGGCGCTGGCGGCCACCCTACCGGTTCGGCAGTACTGTCGGATATTGCTGCGCTACGTTACAACTACCAGTATGAGTATAAAAAGGCAAAGGAGAAAAAAGACCTGCGCTTTACTAATAACATTGAACTGAATGTTTATTTGCGTTATGAAGATGAAGACCTGGTTGAAGCGCTGGAATTTAAACATATCCATGAGCGTTATCACTCAGACAACTACAAATTTGTAATCGGGAAGATCAATCTTCAAAACCTGATCGATAACCAGCACCGCATAGCCAACAACAAGGCGTTCATCGCTTTCGCCGACCAGCTAACAGGCGTAAGCTTAGCCTCCGCAGTTGAATTAACAGCTGAGGTATTTTAAGGAATATTTTGCTATT
>CAIWRU010000036.1 GCA_903915155.1 uncultured Mucilaginibacter sp. | reverse complement strand
TAATTTGGTTTATAATTATATCAAAAATATAAAAAATTATATTCTGTCAATAATTAAATGATTAATAATTAACTCTTTATACAATACACTTGTGAGTGATGTGCAAGAATAGCTAAAGAATAGGCTTATGAATTATCCGTTGGTATAGCTTATAAAAATATTTTCCAGCGTTTTGCCGCTATTCTTTTCGCGCAGGCCCTGCAGGCTGTCATTGGCTACAATGTTGCCTTTATTTATAATGATAACCTGGCTGCAAACCGCTTCAACTTCCTGCATAATATGAGTTGATAATACAATGGTTTTCGATTTGCCCAGCTCAAGTATCAGCTGGCGTATGCCTATCAGCTGATTGGGATCAAGGCCCGATGTCGGCTCATCCAGTATCAGCACTTCGGGGTTATGCAAAATAGCCTGCGCCAGCCCAACCCGTTGGCGGTAGCCCTTCGATAGCTGGCCGATTTTTTTATGCTGCTCGGGGCCAAGGCCGGTTTGTTCAATAACTTCAGCTATCCGTGCCTGCGGCGATGCCATTTTATGGATACCCGCGATAAACCCAAGCGATTCCTTTACATACATATCCAGGTATAATGAATTGCTTTCGGGCAAATAGCCGATGTGTTTACGAACGTCGAGCGACTGCTTTTCCACGTCGAACCCGCATACCGATGCAGTGCCCGATGTTTGCGGGATAAAACAGGTAAGTATCTTCATAGTGGTCGATTTCCCCGCGCCATTGGGCCCTAAGAAGCCCAGTACACCCGGCGCTGCCGAAAAAGAAATACCGTCTACAGCCTTTTGCTTACCGTAAACCTTTGTTAATGATTCAACCTGGATACTCATTGCCCCAAAAATAGATTTTAGAAGCGATACTTTTCGAGGAATTTTAATTTTCAGCAATAGAATAGCCTCTTTATTCATTTAAGCTTCACAAATAGCAATAATGAACACCAGTATCCACTAAAGGCAAATCCTTTTTGACTTTGACTTTAAACTTTTGACTTACTTTCAGGTACTTCCACGTACCCTTATGCGTAGTTATACGCTTGTCATCGCAAAATTTACGCCTTTACTTTGGGGGAGAATTTAATCAGTAGTTTGTTTATTAATTAGGGTCAGTAAAATGCCGTTGCGGGGCGAGCCCGCGCGGCATTTCTTTATTATCTGAATCACTATTTTTCAAAAACTACATTATCAACACTGGCACCTAACTTCTCCAGCGTTTCGTTTATTTCGGCAACCATCGCATCGGGGCCGCAAACATAAAAGTGTTTGGTAAAATCCTTTACTTCGGACTTCAAGAATTCGGCATTAATACGGCGGTGATCGCCGGGGCCATTATCATCCGTAGTAACAAATACGGCATTGCCGCCTAGCATAGCTTTCAATTCATCCGATAGTATAATATCGTCTTTAGTCCGGTTCGAGAAGAACAGCGTATTACCATCCAGCTTATTCTGCCGGTTTAAATCCCTCAATATGGCTAAAAACGGGGTAATACCCGCACCGCCCGCTATAAAATAACCCGGGCCTTTGTATTCAATAGCACCCCAGGCATCGCTGATGATCAGTTCATCGCCCGGTTTCAGTTCGCTCAAACGCTTGGTAACACCTTCTTCGCTATCAGCATAAATTTTAATGGTGAATTGCAGGTGGTCATCATCGGTAAGGCAGGTAAAGGTGAACGGGTTCTTCTTATCCTTCCAGCCTTCCTGGTTTATGGTAAGGTCTATCGCCTGCCCGGGCACAAAAGTGAAACCCTTTGGTTTTTCAACATTAAATTCCTTTACATTATGTGTTACGTAATGAGTGGAGAGTATTTTGATGATGTGTGACATTGCAATATTTTTAGTATACCAACAATTCGTTTGGTATTTTTGTGTTAGTTCCCAAACCAAATAAAGTATTATATTTAATGCATGAAACCCACTTTCAAATGGCTATTGATCCTTTTAGCTCTACTGATCATATTTTTTCTGCTTATTCCTGTAGGCATATATAATTCGGCGCTCTATCTTATTGTGATAGTGGGGGCAATAGCGATCACATTTACAGGGCTTAAACTAATTTCTGCAGCAACGGCAGGTAAACGGCCCACCCCAGAACAATATCAGGCCATGTCGGAATCTGAGCAGGCAGAATATCAAAGTAAAACAAAAAACCAGGGTTGTACAATCATCATAATAATACTTGCCATTTTCTTTGGTTCGGCTTTTTTGATGATACTTCGCGAAACCCTAATGGAAAGCAGCGAGCTGAATGATTACGGCTCGGTAACAATGGCAAAAATTGTTGACGGCAATTCCATTTCCAGCCGAAAGTTTGATTTCAGTAATCTTGTTCTTGCATTTAAACAAAAAAATGGTGATTCAGCATTTTACAAACATTCCATTTCTGCAAAAGAGTTTAAGGGATATTTTAAAAATGAACAAATTCCCATTGTTTACTCTACCCGTAATCCGAGAATATTGAGGATACTGTATACGCCGGAAGAATTGGATGAATATACCCGCAAAGAAAAAGCCCACGAAAATTAACTTCCGTATAGGAAAGTGTTCTACATAGCTGTAATGCTCACTTGCGCTCGTTTACAACGTATGCTTAAAGTGGTTTGGCATTTGTAATGCCATTTACAAACGCGATGCAATCGCTATCCCATGTTAAGCACTCGTCGCAGACGAGCGCAAGAAAGCCCTAAGCTATCAGTTCCCGACGAGGTCAACCCGCAGTAAAATTTTGATGACATATAGCCAATTCCCTGTAACTATTGTAGTTTTGATAGTAATGTTAATAATAAGTTCAAAACCATACCCTATGTTCAAAAAATATTATTGCTTAGCTTTTTTAATTTTCAGCTTTTCGCTGCTGGTAACCCGATCTGGCTTTGCCCAATCAACAATGTTGTCAAAAGGAGATGCTGCGCCCGTATTTACCGCCCCTGCCAGCCTGGCCGGCACTGAATTTGAGTTTTCGTTAAAAAAGGCCCTTGCTAAAGGGCCTGTTGTGGTCTATTTCTACCCTTCTGCCTATACCGGTGGTTGTGATGCGGAAGCACATGCCTTTGCTGACCTTAAGGATAAATTTACAGCGGCTGGAACTACCATTATCGGTGTATCAGCAGATGATATCCAGCGGCTAAATTCATTTTCTGCTGATCCGGCTTACTGCGCAGGCAAGTTCCCGGTAGCATCAGACGCCGGGGGTAAAATTGCAGCAATGTATGGCCTCACATTGGCTGGCCCAAAGATCGGGATTAAAGACGTGCGCGGCCTGGAACTTACACACGGGTTCATCCCACGAACCACTTTTGTTATTGGCAAAGACGGTAAAATTATAGGGGTCTTTTCATCAGAAGCCGATCACATTTCCCCTACCGACCATGTTGAAAAAGCACTGGCGATTGTAAAAGGGTTATAATCTTCTTTTGCGTTAATGGATTGAAGCAGGTACCGGCCTGTGACTAAGGCGCAATGTCATTAAGTTAAGGGTGCAAACCCCGTAGGGGTTATATATTGGTAGAAAAATAAATCGAAATAAATGCCGTGCCGTAGGTGCGTACCCCCGCTATGTTGCGTACCTATGGCACGCGAGATGGGCTTAAATTGTAATTACTACCAACATTTTGCTCCTACGGAGCATCGTGAAAATTACTTTTTCCTTAACTTAATGACATTGGCCTAAGGCCCTGCGCAGTATAAGCGTAAAGCCTGACCCACAGGGTAACGCCACAATAATCGTCTGAACCCTGATTTATAGGATTAAAAAGATTTCCATGATTTGATATTGCTAATCAAGAAATCCTTAAATCAAGCAAATCAGGGTTCAGACAAAAGCCTAATCAAAATCCGAAATCCGAAATGGCAAAAAAACCTATATTTGCCCCTATTATGAGCAACAGTACCGACGATTTATTTAAAAACGTTATAGCGCACGCCAAGGAGTATGGCTTTGTTTTCCCCTCAAGCGAAATTTATGATGGCCTGAGCGCCGTTTACGACTACGGGCAAAACGGCGCCGAACTGAAAAACAACATCAAAACTTACTGGTGGAAGGCTATGGTGCAAATGAACGAGAACATCGTGGGTATTGACAGCGCCATATTTATGCACCCCAAAATATGGAAGGCCAGCGGTCACGTCGACGGTTTTAGCGACCCGATGATAGACAACAAGGACAGCAAAAAACGCTACCGTGCCGATCAGCTTTTAGAAGATAAAATTGCAAAATATGACGAGGAAGGTAAAACCGACCTTGCCGAAGAGTTACAGCACGAAATGGACGAGGCCCTTAAAGCCGAAAACCTGCCCCGCCTTAAAGAACTCATCATTCAACACGATATAACCGACCCTATCGGCGGTTCGCGCAACTGGACGGATGTGCGCCAGTTTAACCTCATGTTCAGCACCCAGATGGGCGCCGTGGCCGACGATGCCGATGTGGTTTACCTGCGCCCCGAAACCGCGCAGGGTATATTTGTAAATTATTTGAACGTGCAGAAGTCAGGCCGCATGAAGATACCGTTTGGTATTGCCCAAATTGGCAAGGCTTTCCGTAACGAGGTTATTGCCCGCCAATTCATTATCCGCATGCGCGAATTTGAGCAGATGGAGATGCAATTTTTCGTTCGCCCCGGCACACAGGCCGAATGGTTCGACAAATGGAAACAGGCGCGCCTGCAATGGCACCTTGCCCTGGGTACCGAACCTGCCAAATACCGCTTTCATGAGCATACCAAGCTGGCACACTATGCCGATGCCGCTTTTGACATTGAGTTTCAATTCCCGTTTGGCTTTAAAGAAGTGGAAGGCATACATAGCCGCACCGATTTCGACCTTAGCCAGCACCAGAAATTCTCGGGCAAAAAGCTGCAATATTTCGACCCTGAAATAAACCAGAACTATGTGCCTTATGTAATTGAAACTTCCATTGGCCTCGATCGTATGTTTTTATTGACCATGATCAACGCCTACGAAGAAGAAGACCTGAGCACCGAAGAAAAACAGGACAGCCGCACCGTTTTGCGCCTGCATCCATGCCTTGCACCTGTCAAGGCAGCCATATTCCCGCTTACCAAGAAAGATGGCCTGCCGGAAAAAGCACAGGAGATCATGAGCTCATTAAAAGCCGATTTCAACCTGCAATACGAAGAAAAAGACGCCATAGGCAAGCGCTACCGCCGCCAGGATGCCATAGGCACACCATTCTGTATCACTGTCGATCATCAGACATTGGAGGATAACACAGTAACCATCCGCTACCGCGACACCATGCAGCAGGAACGTGTTTCGGCTACCGACCTGGGCAGTATTATAGGCGATTTGGTAAGCTGGAGAAATTTATTGGGATAGTGAGACATCTCAATTAGCGTTGTTGCGAGGGTAATAACCCCATTATTAGTCATATTGAAGCGTTGGCCGATGCCCCGGAAGGAATAAAAAAATTATTGGAAAAGGCGTAATTACATGGTTAACACATTTTACCCATTTTATTTATTAAATAATTGATAATCAATATATTAATTGATAAAAAGCTTGAAATTGTGTTAAGTTATGTTAACCATATAATT
>CAIWRU010000035.1 GCA_903915155.1 uncultured Mucilaginibacter sp. | reverse complement strand
TCAAATTATATGGTTAACATAACTTAACACAATTTCAAGCTTTTTATCAATTAATATATTGATTATCAATTATTTAATAAATAAAATGGGTAAAATGTGTTAACCATGTAATTACGCCTTTTGTTGGATTATCTCCAATAATTTTTTTTATTCTTTCCGGAGGGAACAGGCCTCAAGAGAGAAACTTTTATCGTCAAAATAAATCTTCCGAACACCTATGGTGTCCCCACCAACATGAAGTATCACCATCATTTTTTGAAGTTCCCGCAGGGTCTCTCGATAGAGGGCCCTGCGTTGATAATGCTGTACGTTTCCGTAGGGTCTCTTTCAGAAGACCCTGCGGGGGACTAAAAATCATTTGTAAACAACACAATTTTGGTTATTTTTATAGAATAATCTCTTACAACCATAGCCTTGTCAACAAATTATCTACAATCCTTTTTTAATAAACCTGTTGAGGAACTCAATTTAAGCGATGTAGAGCATTTCTTTTCAATCGAACAAGAAGAGACATCTACACTGGAGTTTAAAACCGGGGAAACTGAGATAATAAATTTGTACAAAGAAATTGCTGCCTTTTTAAATACAGAAGGGGGATTAATTATCATCGGCTCCCCAAGAGAGCAAAAAATTATTGCTGGGAAAACAGAAAAAAGAATTTGCAAAGGAGCCATTACCTATTCTAATTTTAATAGCAAAGACTGGCTATTTCAAAAATTCTATGCAAATATTACACCATCGCCTGTAGGAATTGTTATTAAAGAATTTTTGACCGAAAAAGGGAATGTTTTTTTAATTGAGGTACCGTAAAGCGTCACCCCACCCCATCAATGCAATGCTGACGGTCGTTATTACATTAGAATGGAAACTGAAGCGAAGCCTGCTCCACATGGATTAGTACAAGCATTATTTGATAAAAGAAAGAAGGCTGAATTAAACGCCGAAATCACAATAAAAAAAATTAGCAATATTGGACACGAACTTATTATTTCAATTGTAAATAAAGCTAGTACACCTGCCGATAAGGTTTCTTTTATAATTGATCTTTATAATATTCTCTCTGTTGAATCGAAAGATCAATACGATGAGATTCTTGATGGGGTTTTAGGTAAAAAGCATTGTTATACGCGCTCAACATCTCAAATTCTACCTAGGTTTTTGGATATGCCCAATTACTTAAAAATCAACCATAAATTTAAGCCCTACGTGGTGCTTGTGGCATATTATGCTAAAGACTTGGATTTTAATGGCAAATATTTTTTAATCGACCCTATAAATGCTTCGATTATATCAGAGCATGAATGGTTCAATGAAGAAACATCTTTAAGAGAATTACTTAATGAAATCAATCTATAATAGAAAAATATATGTACACTTCATCAGAACTATTCATAGCTCTTTTGTTCCGATATTTTAAAATATGCGAACCATACATGAGACACTTACGATAGTAGGGAGACTTTAAAGGAATAATCATTCAACTTTTAATCATCAAGTTAAATATTCATAGAATAGTTGCATTTTTATAGATGTTCAAAGAATTTATAAGTGTATTTAAAAAAATAACGCTGTGGAAAATCACAGGTAGTTATGTAGCAATCTTTATATTCTTATCATTCTTTCCAATCAAGTTAGTTCCTGATTATTTATCATTAAATAATTTGGCTGATAAAAAAGATATTCTATTCCGTTTACTTACCACAACGATAGGATTTTCAGGGTTAATATTAACAATATTGTTAGTTGCCTATAATTTTTATATCAAATCAGTCAGACGAAACACCCTTGATTTTATCACTGATAATAGGTGGATGCGACTTATATTTTCGTGCTTTTTTGGAAACGTATTATTTCTTACTCTGGGATTTTTCTTCATTACCACAATTCCAAATTCAGGAGCAATCACCATTTTATATTTTAGTTATTACCTTACATTGTTATTTATAATTTGCGTTTTCCCGGCGGCGATATTATCCCTAAATGATACTGTTTCGTTAAAAAAGATAGAAAAACTTTTACAGAAAATCCAAATAAAGGATATCGAAGAATTATATAACCCGAATTTTCAACAGACCGATGATTGGCACTATCGTATAGAAAAAAATCCAATTTTAATGGTCAAAGACGTTGGTATAAACGCGATTGCTGATAAAGATTGGATATTACCCCAAACTGTATTAAATAAATTATACCAATTGCTTATCGGGAGTTTAAGCGCGAAATCTGAAGACCAATTATTAGAGAAAAATGTTTATGTGTGGACATTATTTAGTAACCACATAAAAAATGAAATCATAAAGATGAATGATACTATAGCGGGTAAGACCCTGCTATTCTTAAATATGCAAGCTCACGAGGACTTTGCTAAAAAGAAAATTATTGGTATTAGGTCAAATGGCATCGATGACTTTTTAAAAGACTTTTTCAGATTAATTTTGGAAAATAATCTATTTGCCGAAATCCAACCCTATTTTCAGCGGTATACTACAGACATTGTTAAAACTCATTATGAAAATTTAAATTACTCTGACAAAGAGGTTCCTACCATATTTTACAGATTTGATATGAAGGGAGATAATGACTATAAGCCAACGCCAATAAGAAACTATTGGTATTATGTGGTGCATGAACTCCCGGATATAGTTTTCACCATGCTTGAAGATGCTATTGATGCAAAAAGGAAAGCCGCATATAACCATTTTTCATGTAACGTACATTACATGATATCAGCAGTATTATCGGAAAAAAATCACCTTACTGAATTTCAAAAAAGGGAAGCAAGTCTTGAGCTGCTAAGAAAAGCAGAGCAACTAACAGAATATGCCATTGAAAATGGAATATATGACGGCATTGAACCTGTTTCTGAAATTGAAGCCGTGTCTTGGCTTAAAAAAGATAAGCTATTAGGATATAGAGCCGTATTTGCCTTTACTCGGATGCTAGAAAAACTTTCAAAAAAGAATGCACTTACTTCATTTTATACTGATGAATATTTCAGGATTATCAGAGCAATGGCCAATCAAAATTTTGAAACAGTCATTTTTAATGATATTGTAGGAATAATATTGGAAAATTCTATCAAGCTATTAAAGAATGAAAAAACATCTGGTGAAACAAAAAAGGACTTTTTATCCCAGCTACATTGGTTCTATAACGATTATCTCCTCGTAAATGAAATATTACAACCTATGAAGGAAAAATACGAAGTAGAAATAGGGGGATTAATAAAGGATTACGATCCTAAAGAAGATGTTTATCGCATATTTTAAAAAACTCCTGTTGGCAACGCGTGCCGCGCCTATCTCACAGCAATCCCCCTCAACTAGCGCAAGTATACAACGAAGTCCCCAGCACGACCTACTCACGACTCAACTTTTTCATCTTCTGGCCACCATTCCCCCGTACCACCATTTTTCACCGCCATTATCCCCCGCTTTACCGAGTTTTTGCTTCGCCCTGCCAAAAGCCATAATAAAGCATCAATCATCTATATTACATTTGTTGTGTTATAACAAACTATTAATTCAACAATAATAAAAATGAAGAACGCCCTCATCACCGCTGCAACTAAAGGAATAGGCAGAGCCATCTCTATCGCGTTAGCAAAAGAAGGCATAAACCTGGCCATATGTGCACGTAACGAAAAGGACCTGGCTGATCTCAAAGCAGAACTGCTTACCATCAACCCTAAAATAAAAGTCCTTACAGTTGCAACCGATGTTAGCGTAAAAGCCGGGATATTAGATTTTGCCGGTAAGGCCGAGCAGGAGCTGGGTTTCATCAGCATAATTGTAAACAACGCTGGTATTTATGAATACTCCAGTATTTTGGATGATAACGACGATACCTTTCAAAAAGGCGTTAACACCAACCTTGCCCCGGCTTATGAATTGTACCGCTATTTTGGTAAAACCATGATAGCTGCCCGCGAGGGACATATATTTAACATTTGCTCGGTAGCAAGCTTAACGCCCATAGCCGAGGCAGGTACCTACAGTGTAACAAAATTTGCGCTGTTGGGTCTTACAAAGGTAATGCGGCTCGAGATGCAGCCGCATAACGTAAAGGTAACCGCCGTTATACCCGGCTCAACGTTAACCGACTCGTGGAAAGACGTTAAGGTTGAAAAAGATACAATGGTTTTACCCGAGGATATAGCATCGGCAATTATAAACATACTAAAAATGAGCCCCGGCGCAAATGTCGACGAGATAGTCATTAAACCCGCAGGCGGACAAATATAAATCAATCACAATAAACACTTAAAGTCATGGAAAAGCGACTATATAGAGATGAACAAAACAAAATGCTTGGCGGCGTATGCGCCGGTTTAGCCGAATATTTTGATATGGATATAACCGTAATGCGCCTAATTTTTGCATTCGCAATTTTTGTAGGGGGATTTGGGTTAGGGACCTATATTATTTTATGGATAGTTATACCCAGGAAAATATACAACCCCTTTACAAAGCCATCAGACCCCACAACTGTAAATTACATTGTGCCACCAATACCCCCTATAGATCCTAATCAGCCATATACCCCTATAGCACCAAAAAAATCTAACGGCGGTGTGGTAGTTGGTACTATATTGATAGTAATGGGTGGGTTGTTCCTGCTACACGAATTTGATGTCTTCGATTTTTGGGAGATTCACCGTTTTTGGCCTGTAGTATTTGTTGCATTAGGTATAGGCCTTATAGCCAGCGGCCAGCGTAGCAAACCATGGGATCATCACGACTGGAACCAAACTACCACCACCGGGAATGACGCGGCTAAAGCAGATACCACAACAGATAATTCAACAACAAGCGACAACAATCCAACAGTATAATAATCATGAAAAACGATAGATTAATTCCGGGACTCATCCTGGTACTCATTGGCGCAGCCTTCCTGCTGGATAACTTTGGATATATTGATTTTCACTGGAGCAATATTATTCACCTCTGGCCCATATTCTTAATCATAGGCGGTGTTAACCTGGTGTTTGCGCACAACCGCTCGCCACTGGCAACCATCTTAAAAATAGGCGTAGTAATATTAGGTTTTGGCCTGCTGCTGTTCGGCAACTTTGGCGACAGGTGGGGATGGTGGCCAAAGTATTCATACAGCTGGCAAGATCATCGCGATCATGATAACAACGATAGCGATGACGACGACGATGACGATACTGCAAGCACCCCTGCCAAAGGCATAGTAAAAGTAGAAGGCAATAGCGACTTTGGCATGCCATATACTGCTGATGCAAAAATAGCTCAACTAAACATCAGCGGCAGCGGTACCGAGTATAATTTAAGCGATACAACCAATCAATTATTCCAGGCTAATACAAAGGAACATTTTGGCAAATACGAATTTTCGCATTCAAATAATGGCTCAACATATGTGCTTAATTTTGATATGAAGAATAAGGACGGGCATTTTAACTTTGATACACATGGCGATAATTCAAACGCAGCAACATTCAAGTTAAATGCTAACCCGCTTTGGGATATTCATGTAGAAACCGGCGCGACTGATCTTAAGTTCAATCTTACCAAATTCAAGGTACGCACACTTAAATTAAGCGGCGGTGCGGCAGCGTTCCATGTTGAACTGGGCCAGCCAGTTGAAAATAATACCAATATAGTAGTATCTGCCGGTATGGCAAGTGTTGATATAACTATCCCGCAAACTGCTGCCTGCCAAATCATTACCTCGTCGGCTTTATCATCAACCAATTTTGATGGATTTAACAAAACCAGCGATGGCAATTATGAAACCCCTGGGTTTGAAAGTGCAAAGAATAAAATTATCATTAACATGAGCGGCGGTATGGCTGATTTTAAAGTACACCGCAACTAATTAATAAAGTGTTTAGTTTTTTAGGGTTGAAATGTTGCTGATCAGGCAATATTTCAACCTTTTTTAATTTATATAGTTTAACATTGTTGTATGGAATCTTTAGGCGAAACTTACCTGTTAGTCATCAACGGCAAACCCGAAGGCCCGTACAGTATTGATGAGTTAAGGTTACGCAAAATTAAACCCAATGATTTTGTCCGCACTCCCGGGATGGACGACTACAAAGAAGCCCATGAAGTGCCCGAACTACGAGAACTGCTTGGCTTTAGCAAACAATATCATCCCCCGCAATATTATGGCAGTTTTGATCAGCGCCTGCTGGCCTCGGCTATCGACTGGTTTATTATAGCGGGCATATTTATTTTTTTTATGGTGATAGGCCTGCTGCTCAATGCCGATAAGCAAGTTCAACTGTTCATCATCGTAGGTTTGCTTTTGGCTATTCCCATGGCAAAAATAATCTACCACATTATTATGGAAAGCTCGGTCAAACAGGCTACCATAGGCAAAGGCATCCTCGGCATTAAAGTTTGCGATATGAACGGCGAACGACTCACCCTGAGCCATTCCGCCGGGCGTAATTTGGCCAAAATACTCTCTGTTCTTACCCTTTTTATTGGCTACCTGTTGGCCTTTTTTAACAGCAAACAACAATGTTTGCATGATGTGGTTGCCGGTACTTTGGTGATGAAGGACAGGTTGATTTGATTTATTTAATCCTTACCAGTTTATATCTCATCTTATCCAATATATCTTCCGTCGAATCCGCATTTGCTTTCATATCGTATAAGGTTAAGGTATCTGCCACTATCTTAAATGTGTAATCCTTTGCTGTTTTCTTGTAAATATTAAAAGTAAAACCATCCAGGTTATTCATTGGTTCGCCACCAATATCATCCGATATCCAAAAAGTATCAAATCCTGGCATTCCTGTAACTTTACCAAGCGCAGATAGTGACACTTTTGAATTGTAACCCAAACTATCCGTCATCACATAATTCCCGGCTACCAGGTTTTTATTGATAAGATAATCCATGCCCAACCCTAAATTATCATCCGGCTCATTATTTAGGGCTTTAACATATCTTATCGTCTTTGTCTTTTTGGTATCATCATCTTTAAGGTGGGCAATTAAAATGGTGTCGCCATTCACAATGGAATAGTTTAAATCGCCGCCATTAAATATAATTGCTCCTGGCGACTTGCCTGTTTTAAACCTAATTATAGCATCGCCGCCTTCATGATTGCCATATCCGGCGTTAACCACCAAACTATCACCCTTAATTTTATTGGTGTTGATATTCATCACGGTAATGCCTATCGCTTCATCTTCAGCTGCCGCAGGCGATTTTGTTTTTATAACTTTATTAATATAGTCAGCTTTTACCCAAACGCCTTGTATAATAGGTTTGAACTTTTTGATTAAAGCTTGCGATGAATCAGATAATGCATTTGTAGCGCTACTATCAGCAGCCGTCTTTTTAGGGTTACTTTTGCAGGATAAAAATGCTGTGGTAATTAATAATAGGAGCAAGGTGTTCTTCATTTTAATGGCGATTTAGGTGGAACTAAACAGATTATTTAAAATATCTTTTGGTATGTAGCACTCTGTAAATAATCACTTTATTTTTTCTTTCAATATAATGAATACCATAAGGAAATCGGTATAAAGGTGCGATCCTGATGTCTCTGTACCTTACCTGGAATAGCTTAGGTTCCTGTTCAATAAAATTTAATGTCTCAAAAAGCTCCTGGAAGAAATTGGCATTAACAGTAGCTGATATTTTGGTATAGTAATCACGTATATCAATTAAATCTCTTTCAGCTTCAAGTCTGAAAATAAGTTCAAAACTCATTTTCCAGAAAAGTTGTTTTTAATGCTGTGTAAACTAACATACCGTGCCTCGCCGTTAGCCTCCTGCTGAAGCATGGTATCGATCATGCTTTTGTATTCATCGGTTAGTTCCAACTCCAAATGATGCTGATGTACCATATCCTCATATTCAGCAATAGGAATAATTACGGCTGTCTTTTCGCCTTTGTCGTTGGTGATGAATTGAGTGTTCATGATCAAATTTACTGATTTTAAGTTATAACAAACAAAGCATTTTTAATAATTCCTTAGCTTTCCAAATTAAAACTTTACAACCTTTCAACAACATATTTCGTATTTTTGTACCAATGAGTACTGCTGCCGAAAAGTTGCTTCCGGGCCGTTATTGTAATTCGCTAACCGAATATTCGCGTTTTGTAACCCGCGAGGTTGCCATTGGCGATGTGCCCATGGGCGGCAATAACCCCATCCGTATACAAAGTATGACCACTACCGATACCATGGACACCATAGGCACGGTAGAGCAATCCATCCGCATGATAAATGCCGGCTGCGAGTACGTGCGCATTACTGCCCCAAGTATTAAAGAGGCCAATAACCTGGCTGAAATAAAAAAACAATTACGCCAGCGCGGATATACTGCACCACTGGTTGCCGATATACACTTTACCCCAAACGCCGCCGAAGTTGCCGCCCGCATAGTTGAAAAGGTGCGTGTTAACCCCGGTAACTATGCCGATAAAAAGAAATTCGACCAGATTGATTATACCGATGCGGAATACCAGGGCGAACTCGACCGCATCTATCAAAAATTTGCGCCATTAGTAAAAATATGTAAGGAGTATGGCACGGCCATGCGCATCGGCACCAATCATGGGTCACTGTCCGACCGTATCATGAGCCGTTATGGCGATACCCCGCAGGGCATGGTGGAATCGGCTATGGAATTTATGCGGATGTGCGAAGCGCTGAATTATTACAGTTTGGTGGTTTCCATGAAATCAAGCAACCCGCAGGTAATGGTACAGGCCTACAGGTTACTGGTTGAAACCATGGTAGCCGAAGGCATGAACTACCCGCTGCACCTCGGTGTAACCGAAGCCGGAGATGGTGAGGACGGCCGCATAAAATCAGCCGTAGGCATCGGCACCTTATTGGAAGATGGTCTCGGCGATACCGTGCGTGTTTCCCTAACCGAAGAACCCGAAGCCGAAGCGCCCGTGGCTATTGCGTTAGTAAAAAGATACACGGATAGGAGTAAAAAGTTAAAAGCTGAAAATGAAAAATCTCGAGGCAAAATAAAAGTCTCCCCAACCGGGGGAGATTTAGAGGGGGCTCATAGCCCGTATATCTACAAAAAACGCGAAACCTACGAAGCCAATGCTTTCATCGGCGGCCACATGGTGCCGCGAGTGGTTATTGATCTTTCAAAAGCAAACCTGAAAGATCCTGCCATATTGAATGATGCAGGCTATCTCTATTCGCCATTGCTCGATAAATACAACATGGCCGAACAATCGGTTGATTTTGTTTATATGGCCGATGAACTGCCCTCGTTCACATTGCCCGGTAACCTGAAACAGTTATATAATTACAAAACCTGGCAAAAGCTGGCCAATAAAACGCTTTGTCATCCGGTATTTACTTTGCAGGAATATATCGGCGATGCCGACCGTTCATCCGCATTAAATTTAGTGCGGATAAAACCGGCAGATATTGAATCGGAAGAATTTGGTTTGCTGCCTTTAGATAAGTCGCTATTATTTGTGTTGGAGACAGATGCGCTACACGGCATGGCCGACCAGCGTACCTTCTTCTTCAAAATGGAAGAATTAGGGCTGGATGTACCGGTTATTATTAAGCGGGATTATAACTACGATCCGGCTCAGGACTTAGAACTCAGGACTCAAGACTTGCAGCTAAAAGCTGCGACTGATTTAGGCGCTCTTTTAGTCGATGGTTTTGGCGATGGTATCTGGATCGACGCGCCGCAATTACCTGCAAAAATTATCACCTCAACAGCTTTTGGAATTTTACAGGCCACCCGTTCACGCATTTCAAAAACAGAATATATCAGCTGCCCAAGCTGCGGCCGCACTTTGTTCGACCTGATGGAAACCACCCAAATGATCCGGAGCCGTACAAGTCACCTCAAAGGCTTAAAAATTGGCATCATGGGTTGCATAGTGAATGGCCCCGGCGAAATGGCCGATGCTGATTATGGCTATGTAGGCTCCGGCCCTGGAAAGGTTACTTTATATCGCGGCAAAGAGGCGGTTAAGAAAAACATCACCAGTGTTAATGCCCTTGATGAGTTGATAGGGATTATACGGGAAGATGGGAATTGGATTGAAGTGCCAGTAAATTAATTGGTTACTTTTTTGCAAAATTCACAGGTATGGTAAAGGCTACCGCAACTGGCTTTCCATTTTCTACTCCCGGGGTCCATTTTGGGGATAATTTTAGTACACGGGTCACTTCATCATCATTTAATTTACTTAATCCTCTTACAATACGAATATCAGTTACGCTACCATCCTTATTTACAGTGAATGTGGCAAACACCTTTCCGCTTTTCATTTTGGGAGTGTAATGCAAGTTATTACTTAAGAACTCCTGAAATACTTTGAGTCCACCATGTGGATGTGGCTCGACCTGGAGAAAAAAGCCTGTTATCCCGGTCAAATCTTTTTTTGTAGAATCCTGGCTTACCGTTTTGGTCTTTAATGCTTGAGCCTGGGTTTCGTTATTAAAAACATTTATGCCTATAAGCACCAATGCTGCCGATACCCATTTCTTCCACGCAGGTAAAACAATGTGGCTGGTTGTCATTTGTTCCTGTTTAAACCTGCCGCAAACATTGTTATTATTTTCAGCCAATATTTTTAAAAACTCATTTGGTTTAGCATCGGTAAAATCATACACCTTTTTCTGGCAATGGATACAATGTTTTATGCCATCAACGTATTCCATGCTATCCCAATCGGCATCGTACGAAAACTTTAAACGGATATTTTCTATTTGTTCGTCCATAATTAATCCATCGGCTCAAACCCCGAAAACAAACTCCCGGCCTCGGCTAAGTTCCCTATAGGCACATAATCACAAACTTCGGAATACTCGCCCCACATTTGCAGCACCGCAGGGTTTTTATGCGCGTTATTTATCGCATCCTGCGAAAGCCATTCAAAAACCTCGACGATAGTACCATCGCCCGCCTCCATAATTATCGACTCACGGTCTGTTACCAACCCTTCTGCTTTTAATCGTGGCAAATGTGTTTTCATCAGGGCTTTTAATTCCTCGTTTTTGCCAGCTTTAGGTTTATAGCCAACTATAACAATTCGTCCCATTGTCATTTTTTTAAATGCAATTTACAATTTTTAAAACTCTGTTGCACTTAGCGGGTTAGGATTATACATTTAATTTAAATCATCCTGAATCCCATGGCAAAAAGTGTAGCCGATCAACTGGTTGAAATGCTGGTAAACGCCGGTATAAAAAGAATATATGCCGTTACCGGCGATAGTTTAAACGAAGTAAACGATGCTGTAAGGCGCGAAGGCAGCATCCAATGGATACACGTTCGCCACGAAGAAGCAGGGGCCTATGCGGCGGGTGCCGAAGCGCAGCTTAACGGCATAGCCTGTTGTGCCGGCAGCAGCGGTCCGGGCCATGTGCATTTAATAAACGGTTTGTATGATGCGCATCGTTCGGGCGCTTCCGTTATTGCCATAGCGTCAACTATAGCGAGTTTTGAATTTGGCACCGAGTATTTCCAGGAAACTAATATCATAAAGCTTTTTGATGACTGCAGCTACTACAACCAAATAGCTACTACGCCTAAACAGTTGCCGCGCATGCTGCAATCGGCCATACAAACCGCGTTGCAGCGTAAGGGTGTTGCGGTCATAGGTTTGCCCGGCGACCTGACTAAAATGGACGCCGAAGATATTGAATCATCCACCCAAAGCTACGGTGGGGCGGCTTTAATACGCCCGACAGATGCCGACCTCCAGGCATTGGCCGCGCTGATAGATCAGCATAAGAAAATAACCATTTTCTGCGGTATAGGCGCTGCCGGTGCGCATGATGAAGTGGTTGAACTATCAAAAAAACTCCATGCCCCGGTAGGCTATTCCTTCCGCGGTAAAATGGATATACAGTATGATAATCCAAATGAAATAGGCATGACCGGGCTATTGGGCCTGCCTGCCGCATTCCATAGTATGCACGAAAGCGATCTGCTGATACTACTGGGTACGGATTTTCCATATACGCCTTTTATGCCGACCGATTGTAAAATAGTGCAGGTAGATATTAAACCCGAACGCATTGGCCGCCGGGCTAAGGTTAATATGGGTTTACATGGTGATGTAAGGGATACCCTTGCCGCCCTATTGCCTTTGGTTGCTCAAAAGCAGGATGATAGTTTCCTGAAAGCGCAGCTAAAAGTGTATGCCGGTGTAAAAGAGAAACTGCAAACCTATGTGGATGAAACCGGCGAGAAAGATAAGATACACCCCGAATTCGTTGCGGCAACCATAGATCAGCTGGCTGATAAGGATGCTATATTCACAGTAGACACCGGTATGTCATGCGTTTGGGGCGCAAGATATATCAAGGCCACGGGGCAGCGTAAAATGCTGGGTTCGTTCAATCATGGGTCAATGGCTAATGCCATGCCGCAAGCTATTGGTGCCGCGTTGGCCTGCCCTGGCAGGCAGGTAATAGCTTTTTGCGGCGATGGTGGCCTGTCCATGCTTTTGGGCGACCTGGCTACGATCACCCAATACAAATTACCCATAAAAATTATTGTATTTAACAACCGCTCATTAGGCATGGTGAAGCTGGAAATGGAGGTAGCCGGCCTGCCCGACTGGCAAACCGATATGCACAACCCCGACTTTGCCATGGTAGCACAGGCAATGGGCATGAAAGGAATAACGGTGAAAGAGCCCGATGATGTGAAACAGGCGCTCCGCGAAGCATTGTCATACAGAGGTGCCGCCCTGGTAAATATCATGACCGACCCCAACGCGCTGGCCATGCCGCCAAAAATTGAATTTGAACAGGTAAAAGGCATGGCCCTCTCCATGACCAAACTCATCCTAAACGGCCGTATGGACGAAGTGCTGGACACCGTAAAAGCGAATTATAAGCATTTGAAGGACGTGGTGTAAGCCCCACCCAACCCTCCCCGGAAGGGAGGGCTTTAAAAAGAATATTAAAAGTCTCCCCTACCGGGGGAGATTTAGAGGGGGCTGCTCAAAAACGGTTTCCACCATTCCGAATTATAAGCGCCAGTAACCTCAGTAGGCTTACCCGGTTCAGGAATAAATAAAATTCTATCTTCTTGGTTTTGCCGTATTCAACCAACCGCTCAATCGGCTCGTACCATGGGTGTAGCGCTAAATTAAATGTGCCCCAGTGTATGGGCATCATCAGTTTCCCGCGCAGGGCTATATGCGCGTTACTGGCATTGTCTGGCCCCATGTGAATATCGGGCCAGTTTTTACCATAAGCGCCAATTTCAAGCATGGTCAAATCAAATGGACCGTAGGCATCGCCAATATCCTTAAAACCGGGGAACCAGCCCGAATCGGCACCAAAAAATATGTTATGCTTCGGCCCTTTTATCACAAAAGCCGACCACAAAGTTGTGTTACGATTAATGATCCCGCGCCCCGAAAAATGCCGCGAAGGAGTTGTCGTAAGCACACAATCGCCTATCATTACGCTGTCGCCCCAGTCCATTTCAGTAATAAAGTTGGCATCTGGTCCCCATTTCTTTAGGTACTGTCCTACGCCTAATGAGCAAAAGAACGGGATATTCTTCCCTTTGAAAAACTTTATGGCGTTCTTGTCCAGATGGTCGTAATGGTCGTGCGATACGATCACCGCATCCAGCTTTGGCAATTCATCAAGCGCCAGTGGCGGCTGAAAAAATCGCTTCGGCCCCATAAACGATAAGAATGACGCCCTGTCGCTCCACACCGGGTCGGTTAAAATGCGTATGCCATCTATTTCTATCAATAAGCTCGAATGCCCCACCCACGTTACCCTTAAACCGCTTTTTGGTGGGGTAGCATAAATACTAACATCAGTTTTGAAAGGGCCCAGTGTTTTTATAGGGGTGGTTTCGGCTTTGTTATTGATGTATTCCTTCAGTATCGGAATCATTTTATCAAAACCGGCCTCATCTGTAGGTATTGGGTTTTGAAATTTTCCTCCCTTTTTTATAGCTCCAATTAAACGCATAAACAAGTATATCATCCCCGCTCAAAACTGAACAGGCAGTAAAAATTAATCTTTTAAAAAATTGATCGCCAGGTCGCAAAATTCATGCAGTTCGGCAGGTAGCGTGTCTCCCCAAAAAGGCTGTGTGGCGCCAAAAGTATGGTCGCCGCCTTTTATTACTTTAAACTCCGCTTCTTTGTTGGCTTTTTCCAGTTCATGGGCATGGCTTAGTGGCACGGTGGTATCCTCATCGCCATGTACAATTAGCCAGGGTTGTTTTATTTCGGTTGCCTTGGCTAAAATATCAAGGCGGTTTGGATTATTCAGCAGGTCGTTAAGCAGGGTTGACTTTAGCGGCATTTCCTGCCCGGTGCGTTTGTTGGGCATATACATTATGCCTTGCAGCTTCCATTGTTCCTCGGCTTCCTTCGGCCACAAGTCACCAAAGCCAGATATAGATGCGAAGGTCACCAGTTTTTTCACCCTTTTATCCTCGGCAGTTTGTATAATACTAATGCCGCCGCCCATGCTGTGCCCTATCAGGTAAACACCCTTCACGCTTGGCATCGACGAACCGTTGCACGCAAAATCTATCACATCGTGCAGGTCTTCCAGCTCCATCGAGAAAGTGTTATCGGCAAAGGCTATCAGGTCGGCAAAGTCAGTGGGTTTATCAGCTGTGGTGCCGTTATGCGAAAAGTTGAATTTTAAATAGCGGAAGCCCTGTTCGGCAAAATATTCCGCCACGAGGTTATGAGCGCCCCAGTCCTTAAACCCCTTAAACCCATGCGCAAATATCACCAGCGGTGCGTTCTTATGCTGCGTATCGTAAGTTATATCCATCAACATACCGCGCCCCTTAGCGCCGGGAATGTTGTAGTTTTCTTTTTTTATCATTTGTTATGATTGTTGGAACGAAGTTTAGGTTTTTTGTTACAAATATCAAAATAACTATGGACTATCGACTATAAACTATTAACGCTCTTTCGTATGCCACCACGCCCATGCTATTAACACCGGCTGCAAAAACAATCTCGCCCATGCGAGTAACGGTGTAACGCTTTTGCCGCTCACTTCTGTATGCCCCCCAAGCATAGCAATATGCACCGGTAAAAAGGCGATCAGCATCAGCACTATTCCCCATGCAGCAATTTTGCGGGTGGGTTTGAATATCAGCATCAGGCCGAATGCTATCTCACATATCCCTGCTAAAGTATTCAAAATAACAGGATAAGGCAGGTAATGCGGTATAATACCGATATAAAACGCGGGTACCCTGAAATGGTTCATCCCCGCTGCTATATAACCTATTACCAGCAGTACCAGGCTTATCTTTTTTATGGTTGACATGTTGTAACCTACGTATAATACACTAACTAAGTTTATTTAGCTGTTTTTTAGGCTATTTAAGCCTTAATTTATAAACATTCTAAATACCTCTGTTTGACAAAGTATTGACATACACTCTCATTAATCCTGCTACTTTTGTTGGGTTAAATTTAAAATATTGCTTTGAAGTACTTAAAGGTAATCGCTTTTACGCATAAACAGATTGAGCTGAAGGAATTGGGAAGGTTGGTGATTTGCCAGGAAGATCTTACTGAGAAGCTGCAACAGGTGAAGTCGCAATTTGAAATTGACGAGATATTTTACCTTCCCACCTGTAATCGTGTTGAATTTGTTTTGGTTACCGACCAGGTAGTTGATGCTGCCTACACCCAGCGCTTTATTGACGCGCTGCACATTGGTGTTTGCAACCACTATATGGGTGTGTTCCTGAAAGGTGCTTCTATTTATGAGGACCAGGAAGCACTGAACCACTTGCTGCGCATATCATGCTCGCTCGAAAGTTTAATTATTGGCGAAAAAGAAATATTACCGCAATTACGCAAAGCCTATGAAAGCTGCCGCGAGGCCGGCCTAACCGGCGATTTTTTACGCATGACGATGAATTGTGTAGTAAAAGCGGCAAAAGAAGTTTATACCGATACAAATATTTCAAAAAATCCTATCTCGGTAGTATCGCTGGCTTACCGCAAACTGCGCGACCTGAAGTTAGGTACCAACGCCCGTGTGTTGATCATTGGCGCAGGCGAAACCAACCTTAACATTTCAAAATACCTTCAAAAGCACAAGTTTACCAATTTCGCGGTTTTTAACCGCACTGTTGCCAAGGCCGAGACACTTGCTGCCGATCTTAGCGGTGAAGCATTCGGGCTTGAGGCCTTAAAAGACTATAACAAGGGCTTTGACGCGATCATCACCTGTACTTCGTCAGTTGAGCCGATCATCACCCCCGAATTATACACTTCATTACTTAACGGCGAAACCGACAAAAAAACTATCGTCGACCTTGCTGTACCGAATGACACCCATCCTGATGTAGTGGCTAACTTCCCGATAAATTTCATCGAGGTTCACTCATTAAACGAGGTTGCCAAAAGAAACTTACAGGAACGCTATGAAGAACTGGTACACGCTGAGGCTATCATCCAACAAAATATAGCTGAGTTTATCACCATGTTAAAACAACGCCGTATTGAATTGGCCATGCGCCATGTGCCCGAAAAAATAAAGGAGATACGCAATAACGCCATCAATACCGTTTTTGCTGATGAAGTAAAAGGCATGGACGCGCAAAACCGGGAAATACTGGAAAAAGTGATCAACTACATGGAAAAGAAATACATCAGCGTTCCCATGATCATGGCTAAAGAAATATTGATCAACAGCCAACACTAATCGCTGCCGCGAGTTTAGCGCAGTGTAACTTGTGGTGCGGCAGTGGCATGACAGCGTGAGTTGGAATATTTACCAAGGCGGACTAACCTGCATACGGGCCCATTGCGGCAGCATTAAGATTTACAACCTCACCATACCCACATAATGCTCTTTTTTCGCTATAATTGCGTAACATCACAGCTTAAATACAGGTTACATGGGCACCAGCGAAATCATAACTATTATTATCGTGCTCACGGCGGTTTTTGCTTATATCAATCACCGTGTAATCAAATGGCCGCCCACTATCGGCATTATGGTAATTTCTCTTTCGGCCTCTATTTTGTTAGCTGCGTTAGGGGAGTACAACCCATTTTTTTCAAATAAGGCCATCAAGTTCGCAGCCTCAATTGATTTCCAGGATGTACTGATGAATTTTATGCTCAGCTTCCTGCTGTTTGCCGGGGCCATACATATTGATGCCGATAAATTAAAAAAGGAACGCTGGCCAATACTTGTACTATCAACCATAGGCATAGTGCTGTCAACAACCATAGTGGGGGGGGTAACGTGGCTGCTGTTCCAGGCATTTCAACTACCCGTTCAGTTTATTTATTGCCTGCTTTTCGGCGCGTTGATCTCACCAACCGACCCCATAGCCGTATTGGCTATTTTAAAGAAAGCCAATATACCCGCCACGCTCGAACTTAAAATTTCGGGTGAATCATTATTTAACGATGGTGTTGCCGTAGTAGTTTTTGTAACGCTGATGGATGTAGCCCGCTCAGGCGCATCGGCCGTTGATATACTGGTTGTAGGAAAGCTGTTTTTGCAGGAGGCCATCGGCGGCATGTTATTTGGCGCGCTGTTGGGATATATAGGCTATTATGCACTGCGCTCCATTGATGATTACAAAGTAGAGATACTGGTTACCTTAGCCATAGTAATGGGCGGGTATTCCATTGCAGGGTATTTACACGTATCGGGCCCGCTGGCGATGGTGGTGGCAGGTATTATAACGGGAAATAAGGTAAAAGACGAAATACTCTCGCACATCAGCCGCGATTACCTGGTTAAGTTTTGGGAGTTGATTGATGAGATATTAAACGCGGTTTTATTCCTGCTGATAGGGTTGGAACTGCTCACCATTAAAATAAACGCTACCGTATTATTGATCGGCGCTATATCTATATCGGTTGTAATGATGGCCCGGTGGGTTTCGGTATATTTTCCTATCCTGCTGCTGCGCTATAAGATAAAGTTTGAGAAACATGCGGTAGCCATACTTACTTGGGGTGGCTTGCGTGGGGGGCTATCGGTAGCATTGGCGCTTTCGCTAAGCCCCAACATGCACCGCGATGAATTTTTACTGATCACCTATATGATCGTTGTTTTCTCTATCCTGGTACAAGGATTAACAATTGGGGGCTTTACCCGGCGGTTACTTAGCAGGACATAAAACGGTAAGATAAATCAAAGTTTGCAGTTTTTAGTGGGCAGTAGGCATTGGTATTTTCAAAAAATGCACACTGCAAATTGGCAACTGCAAACTTCCTAATTCCCCCCGGCCCTTTGCTTTTCTTCTTCCAGCGCGGTTTTATGCTCGCGTTTTTTAATGCTGCTGTTACCAAAGTTGTACGATACGGTTAACCTTGCAATCCGCGATTCGCTTTTTTGCCTTATGGTGATGTTATCGCTCTGGTAAAATATATCAAGGTTATTGCGGCGACTGTTAAAAATATCGCTCAGGCTAAATTTTACGTTCAGCTTCTTGTTATCGAACGAACGGCTTACGCCTGCATCAACATACCAGCGCGAGTGGATATCATAAATTCCATCAGTTAAAGCCGACTGGTACATGCCGAATAACTCGGCCTTAAAGCCGGCGAATAAAAATGTTTGTGTGGCCTTTAATATATATGCCGCCTGGCCCTTGTTCAGGTTGCCGCCAAACAGCGTATCCGATTTAAACTTATTGTAAAAACCTACGGCATCGATATTGCCTGTCCACCACTTGGCTATGGTAAACGGCGCGTTAATATTTATGCTGTAATTGTTCGACGATGCAAGGTTCAACGTAGTTTGGTACGATGCTTTTTGCGCCACATCGGTTAATATGATCTCTTGTATCAGGTCGGTAGTGTGGCTGTAATTCAGGCTCACATTAATGCTCTTATTATAGGTATAGTCAAACTCGAAGTTATTGGTGTATTGCGGCCTTAAAAAAGGGTTACCTTCCGAGTAGGTGTATTGGTCGAGGTAATAAACAAAAGGGTTCAGGCTCGAATAGTCTGGCCGGTCAATACGGCGGCTGTAGCTTAAGCTAATTTCGTTTTTATCATTAAAGGTGTGGTTAAAGAAAAAGCTTGGAAACAGGTTAAGGTATTTGCGCTCGGCTACGCTATCCTGTGTAACCAAATCACCCCTTGAAGTAGTGTATTCGGCCCTTAAACCTATTTGTACCGATGAGTTTTTAAACGTTTTGCTCAGGTTAACATAAGCGGCGGTTATTTTCTCATCATATATAAAACGGTTGGTACGCGTGGTGTCGTTTACGAAGTTCCCCTGGCTATCCTGTTTCTGCGCTTCAAGGTCGTTATCGGTTTTTACATCGCTGAATTTGGCACCGGTCTCCAGTTTTATGGTTTTGGTAAGCGGTTTGGTATAATCTACTTTAACAGCATGTATGCTAATAACCGAAGGCGTTTCGTTGCGGATAAGCATTGGCGCCTGTGTTACGCCATCAACAGGTGCATAATAAGTATTATAACCGGCGTTGCTGTTGTTATTGAACCTCGAATAATCAAGGTCGACAGAGAACTCCTGGCCCAATGTATCTATCTTGTAGGTATCGTTTAGGTCGAGCGATATATTTTTATAACTCTGCCTGATGTTCGAAACAGTTTTTTGCGATGAATCAGGCGCGCCATTCGGGGTTGATGAAATAAAGGTATTGTTGGTGTTATTATCCTGCTCGGTATCAAAATTACCACTCAAAGCAAAGCCTACGGTATTTTTGGGCGATGTATCATAATCCACACCTATATTATAGTTGTTATAATGAAAGGTGTGCGGCATGAACGATTGCTGCCTAAAGTAGGTTGTTTTGCCGGTACTGTCGGTAACGCCGCGGTTAATATCCAGTATCCTGGCCTGCGGTATATCGCCATGACTAAACGTAGCCGAAACATTCAGGTTACCCTCTTTATGGGTTATGGAAAAATCCTCACTATTTTTAACATAAGTACCCACGCCGCCGGTAACGCTTACAGTGCCATTTGTGCCTGCCGTTTTGTTCTTTTTAAGTTTTATGTTGATGATGCCCGAATTTCCCGCCGCATCGTACTTTGCCGATGGATTGGTAATGATCTCGATGGATTGAATGGTATTGCCATCGGTACCGCGTAACAACGTGGCCAGTTGCGTAGCTGATAAATAGGTGAGCTTATCATTTATCATAACAGTTACACCGCCCTTACCCTTAAGGCTGATGTTATCATCCTTATCAACCGTAACGCCGGGTGCTTTTTCCAGTATATCCATGGCGGTGTTGCCTGCTGCAAGGACACTGCCCGCCACATTCATTACCAGGCGGTCGACCTTGCGTTCAATTACAGGCCTGGCGGCGGTAACCACAACAGTATTTAGATCGCGTGTGGCTTGGGTAACTTTCAAAAGTGGTACAGTAATGTCATCAGTATTAACGGTAAAAGGCTGGCTTATAGCCTTATTATAACCTACTGACGATGCCATTATCAAATAAGTGCCGGGCTTTACACGGGGAAATGTATATGCGCCGGCTTCAGTACTTAAAGTACCGACAACTAACGACGAATCCTTTGCCTGCAAAAGGCTTACCGAGGCGTAGTCCATAGGCTTACCTTGTGTGTCTTGTAACAGGCCGCTTACTTTGGCCTGCCCGTCGGTATTTTGGGCTAATACCGTAGTAATACTGCCGATGAGTATAAGCGTTATAATAATTAGTTTAGTGATGATGAGTTTCATGGTTTGTGTTCAAATTAGGCAATAGCTATCCCATCAAGATCTTGTTATCTTTTTTTCAATTAGATAAGAAATTTATAGGGGCAGGCTACTTAGCCTTTGTTATTATATAGTATAGTGTTTTATATGTTTTTCGTATTTATCTATAAGATGCAAAACAAGGTGTAAAGGTTACACTGTATGTTTAACTTTTTTTAATGGGTGATAACATCTACGAACATATGCTTATAAAACAAATACTTTACAGCGCCTGTATTTGCTGTCGCTAAGGCCCGTAGCTTATGGCTTTGATGCAGACTGATGGTAAGCGATCTTTCAAAGCGGATATGAATAAAAAGAAAAATAATAAGCCCGCATAGCAACAGCGGGCCTATATATTTTATATAACGTTTCATTATTTGCGTTTTTGTGTGCTGTCTGCCTTCTTAGCCGAATCAACCTGTGCCTGTAGCTTCGCAATGTTTTTTGCGTTCTCAGCCTTCCGTGCCGAATCTATCTGTGCAGGGCTTTTAACAGTAACCACGGTATCTATTTTACATTGCGCACCATCGTTGGTCATTATAAACGTTGCTGCTGTAGCTTTATCCTGTTTATTAGTTTCCTTGCAGTCATGAACATTTATATCATTCATGCCAATCCTGTCGTTCAGGTCCTCATCAATAATTACTACAGCATTTAAAGGCAGTTGCAGGGTAAGCTCAACACGTTCGGCATGCCATTCATAACCGTTGGTGCGGTATAGCTTATCATCAAAAGTTAAAACCGAGTCCTTTTGTGTATATATATATTTAGTATGGCGCGCATTCAGCAAAGCATCTTCATCATCCCCGCCCTGCGCTTTAAAGGTTTCCACCAGTACCGGGTAGGGCACATTGCTCCGTTCAATGTTAAGCGATACATTGCGTGGCTCATCCTCATCGTCATCATCCTTTATAACAACATCATTAAAGTTATTTTTGATGTCGAGTCGCAGGCTGTCGTCGTGGGTAAGATATTTAACATCGTTCAGTTTTAGGTAGTAAACATTACCCGGCGTTGCTTTTAAATTGATGATTTTACTTATCTCACCTTCTTTCCTGAAGTTAGCTGTGGCTTTTACTCCATAAAATACCAGTGCGCATATGGCGCATATCCAAACTACAAGTAATGTTGAAGCAGTAGACCTGCCAACAGACCTTGTACCAAATACGGCGCTTATTAATACTATAATTATAGTAAGCACAGGGATGAACGCTGTAAAGAAGGCGGCTATGAAAATATAATTGGCGTGCTGGCTCTCAACAATAGTAAAAGGGAACATATGGTTGTAGCGTGCCTGCCCAAAGCCAACAAAGGCAACCAGGGCAACAACCAGCGCAATGGCAGCCGCGAAACAGGCAAACAACATCACAACGCCAAGCAGCTTTATAAATATTTTACCTGCCCCTTCAAAAAATCTGCCGAGGTGAGTAAAGAAATCGCCTGCAAAGTCGCGCATCTTGTATACTACTGGCCGTGCCTCATCGTGCAGGTTGTTTAAGTGGCCGCGCACGGCGCTCAATTCTTCCTCAAGGTTATTTTTAAACCCCTGCAGGTTCAGTTTTTCGCCTTTCATGGCCATGCGGTCGGCACGGGTGGTGGCTTTGGGTATTACTATCCACAATATAATATATAGTAACAGGCCCGAGCCGGCAAAAAGGAAGGATATGGCAAATGCCAGGCGTATCCACAAAGGCTCAATGTTAAAGTAATTGGCTATCCCGGCGCATACGCCGCTTATCAAATGATCGTCTGGGTCGCGGAACAGCCTGCGCTCGTTGGTGCTAAATGTATCGGCGCTGCCGGCAGGCGCTTTGCCTTCTTCGTATATCTCGTCAAAATCTTCAACGCGCCCCATTTGGTCAATAACGTTGGTAACATCCTGCTCAACAATTACTTGTTTATTTTCTTCGGCCAAAACATCCGAAAACATTTCGGCTATGCGGTTCTCAATATCGGTGGTTATCTCCAGGCTGTCGGCCGAGTTTAAAAAATGACGTTTTACATCCGTCATATAATTTTTCAATATCTCGTAGGCATCTTCCTCAATGTGGAATACGATGCCGTTGATATTTATGATGATGGTTTTATTCATGATGGTTAGTTTTTATCGGATTGGTTCAATGTCTATATTATATATGTGTGCGTAATTGATGTGGTTTTTAGTGATGGTTACTCACCTTCCTTTGCATCGGGCTTATTGTTCAAGTCCCTGTCGCCGATGGCGATATGAACAGCAAATTCCAGTTCGCGCCACGTTTTATCCAGTTGCTCAAGCACCGCCTTGCCTTCATCGGCCAATACATAATATTTCCGCGGTGGCCCCGAAGTTGATTCTACCCAGTTGTAAGTGAGCAGGCCATTATTCTTTAAACGGGTTAGTAAGGGATACAAAGTGCCCTCAACTACAAGCAGTTGGGCCTTTTTAAGCTCGGCAATTATATCCGAGGCATAGGTTTCGCCCTTTGCTATTATGGAAAGTATGCAATATTCTAATATGCCTTTCCTCATTTGGGTTTGTGTATTTTCAACAATCATACTACAAAGATATATGTTTTAAAATGTATTATGCAATACATAGTACTAAATATTTTTACTTTTTTTTTAAATAATGCCTTTTTTTTAAAAAAAATGAGTTTTTACTTGATTTATTAAAAATCTAACACTACTTTTATAATTAATTAACTATTAACTGATCTTATTATTGACAAAATGAAAAAACTTCTACTAGTAAGTTTGTGTTTCCTGATGTTAAGCATTACACAGGTATTTGCACAAAACCGTACAGTTACTGGTACGGTTACGGCCAAGGAAGACGGCCTACCCCTTCCGGGAGTAACAGTAAAGGTAAAAGGCACCACCAATGGTACTCAAACCAACGGTGCCGGTAAATTCACATTAAAGGTGCCTGCAGGGGCAACCGTACAATTCAGCATCATTGGTTACATTACCCAGTACGTTACCCCAAAAGGTGACCAGGTGATCGTATCACTGGCAACAGCCAGCACACAACTTGGTGAGGTTGTGGTAACCGGTGCATTAGGCATTAAACGCCAGGCCAAAGAGCAGGGCTATGCTGCAACACAAGTTGATGCTAAATCATTAACTGAAGCACACCCAACCAACTTTACCAACGGTTTAACTGCAAAGGCACCGGGTTTAGTTGTAAATACCATTGATAACGGTATTGACCCGCAAACACGTTTTACCTTACGTGGTACACGCCACATTAACGGTAACAACTTTGCGTTGGTTGTATTGAATGGTGTGCCGGTATCGCCAAACGATGTTAATACCATTAACCCTGACGATATTGAAAGCGTAAACATTTTGAACGGTGCAGGTGCTGCGGCCCTTTACGGTTCTGAAGCATCAAACGGTGCGTTGGTTATTACAACAAAACGTGGTAGCCCAACCGGTGCCCCGCAAATTGTTTACACCAACACCTTCCAGCTTGAAAACTTATCTTACCTTCCAAAAGTTCAAACTGAGTTTGGCCCTTATGGTGGTGAAGGTTATCCTTACCAGGATGCTATTACAGGTTTTTTTACTACGCCAGTACCATGGGAAAACCAATCATACGGCCCGAAATATGATGGCCACTTGCAGGTTATAGGCAGCCCGCTGGCTAATGGTTCAGTTATGACCATCCCTTATTCAAGTGCAGCTAAGGCGCCAATAGACGCATTTTTCGTAACAGGCCACAGCGAAGAAAATAACGTTTCTTATTCAGCAGGTGATGCCACCAACGGCCTTAACATATCTGCAAACAGGTTAGACAGGACTGGTACCCTTCCAATGGATACTTATAACAGGACTGTTGCCCACATAACTGCCACAAAAACTACCGGTATATTAACACTGGATGTTTCGGCAAGCTTTACAGAAGATCAACTAAGTTCATCACAAGGCAACTCTGGTTATTTACCTTATGACGATAGCAACGTATTAACAACTTTGTTAAATACCCCATCATGGGCGCCTTTGTCAAAATTAAGAGATATTGTGAACGACCCTTTTGCTGATCAGAATGGTTATTTTAACGCTTATGGTATTAACCCATACTGGATTATAAATAATTCACGCACTAATACACGTACCGATGTTTTTAACGGTTCGTTCAGTGGTACGTTAAGGCCAACCAAGTGGATGGATGCAACTTACCGCTTAGCTTATAACGGTGGTACTTACCAATCGCAGTATACTAAAGCCGAAGTCGACTTTAGCTCATATGCAAGAGGTTTGAGCACCGCAGCAGCTTACGGCCAGGCTAACTTTCCCGGCCAGGTTTCAAATATTAAACAATTTGGCGACGGCAGCGATTATGGAGGTGCCGGCCCGCAAGGTTACTCACGTATACAACAGGACGCGTTGTTAAACTTCCATAAAACGTTCTTTAATGATTTTAAAACCAACCTGATATTGGGTAACACTATCTGGCAGGAATATTATGATGGTATTTCAAACAGCAGTAACAACTTGCTGGTAAATGGCTTTTATAACATCGGAAGTATACTGGGTGTACCTGCAACAGGTGAAAACACAGGCGAAATTCGCCAGATAGCTTATTTCGGCGATCTGAACATTGGTTACAAGGACTTTGCTTTCCTTGAAGGTACCTTACGTAATGACCACGACTCACGCCTTGCAGCTGCAAACAGGTCATTCTGGTATCCATCAGTAAAAGGTTCATTAGTGTTAACCGATTGGATAGACGGACTTAAAAACAATAAAACTTTAAGCTACTTAAAAGTAAGGGGTTCATACAGCCAGGTGGGTGATGTGAATATCAGCCCTTACAGCATAAACAATACCTTTTCACCTACAAGCGGTTTCCCTTATGGTAATACAGGTGGTTTAAGCTTAAGCAGCACACTTAACAACCCGAAACTGAAACCAGAGCTTACAGCAGAAACTGAGTTTGGTGCTGATCTGGGCTTTTTGGACAACCGTATTAACTTAAGCGCTACCTATTATGATAGCCATACCAAAAACCAAACTATTAATATCAGTACTTCGCCGTCAACCGGTTATACAGGTACTCTTGTAAACGTTGGTGAGGTGCAAAAT
>CAIWRU010000034.1 GCA_903915155.1 uncultured Mucilaginibacter sp. | reverse complement strand
TAGCAAAACGGGCACATCACATCCGACCATATTTCTACTTTCATTGCATTATATATTATTATGCAAATTTAGCCAGACTACTGCCTTTTATGGTAAAGCGAAAGTAAAGAAACATAAAACCGATACTCCGTCCGCCTTTTGCGGACGGGAAGACCGGCATTCTGTAACTATGAACTCCCGAATATTTCGGGATAGATATATAGTTAGGACATTACCTGCAACGTATTTTGCTGCCTGGGTTGCAGCGACGAACCGAACAGGTATGTTTTTTTATCGCAACAATTGCATTTATACCTTTTTATGGGAAGCCAGAACAAAGTTACCTTTACCAACAGCGGCCGCTTTACACGGCTATCCAAAACCCCCCGATGGCATTTTTTGCATTTTTGGCGAACCATCATCGTTGTTTCCATAGGAATATGCCTTATTTTGAATTATCGTACTAGTTTAAATATTGCTTTAAAGATACAAAAAAATTAAACATCAGACAAATTTTCAGGAGACAAAAGGTGGACAATTTATATTTTTTATTAGCTAACAGAAGTGGACAATCCCATTGTTCAGTTCTGTTTCTTAATAGCTTAAACAGACTGAATGTCAATCTTTTTACGGAGCCTTTGTTTAGCTTTTTTAATCCCCTCAACCGTTATGCCCAGCATATTGGCCATCTCGGCATTGTTTAGCCCCAGTTTAATAAGCGCCAGCAGCCGGGTATCAGTGGCCGAAAGATGAGGGTATTGTTTACTTAAATTAACAAAAAAACCAGGGTAAACTTTTGCGAACAGCTTTTTAAAATCGCTCCAGTTTTGGTCGGTCATGATGTGTGCTTGCAGCAATTTCTCAAGTTGCCCGGCATTATCGTTACCGGCGCTGCGTTTATTAAGTTGGTCTATCTCGGTTTTAAATTCTTCTATCAATAAATTTTTTTGCCGCAGGTTTTCCGTAAAGCCGCGCAGGGCAACATCGGCATATCGCAATTCTTCATCAACTACTTTCTTTTCTGCCAGTAATAATTCCTTATCTTTTTTACTTGCCACCCGTTGCCAGTTATTTAACAAAAACGAAATAACCACAAGCAGTACCAATACAACAACGCCGGCCTTTATTTCTACCGATTGTACCTTTTCCCTAGCCTTTGCCTTATTCACTTCCGTAATGCGTTTATCAGCTTCATACCGCAATTTCACCCTTTCAACAGCCGCTATATTATTACGCTTTTCCAGGCTGTCTCTGTCAAGCTCATACATTTTGCGGTACGCAAGTGCCTGCATAGGGTTACCCGTCTCCTCGTAAAACCTTGATCTCAGGTCGTCATAATCACCCAGAAGCGTCAATACATCTTCTTTGGTACCCTTTATCAATTGCTTAATAGTGTCAAGCTCATGCCCGGCCACCGCCATATTTTTTCCAACAATATTTATTTTAGCCAGCCTCAGTAAAGCCAGGGCCGCGTTCACCGGTTCATTGTATTTTAGCGAGGTGGTGTAGTCGGTCTCGATAAGTGGCCATGCCTTTTTATACAGCCCCTGCATAAAATAAACCGACCCTATGTTCCCTTTTGCAATGCCCACCCAAACAGTATCGTTGCCGGCAATAGCGGTAGCAAGAGCCATGTTAAAATGGTTTAGGGCCTGCACATATTGCTTGTTGTTACGGTAAATAAGGCCAATCGTATTAACAATGTTAATCCTGTCGCGCCCATAGCGTGGCGCATATTTTAACGCCTGTTCCAGGTTTATCAGTGCATTATCATAATCGCCCAAACCATAATAAAACGAGGCCACCCTGAACAAGTAATTATATATCCCTGGCACATTTTCATAACCTATCTCCTTAAATACTTCCTCCGATTGCAAATAATAGCCACAGGCAGGTGCATATCGTTTGTTATTGAATAAGTAATCACCCATGTTGTTAAGATATATGCCCGTTTCGAGCAACATATTATTTTGTTTGGCAAAGCCGATGGCGCTTTGGTAGTAAGCCGTGCTTATAGGGTTAAAGCCGCCGTTATAGGCGTAATAATCGGCGCGCATATAAAAAACAGCGCACTCAAGCGGCTTATCATCAAGGTCAATGCTGACCTGCCGCAACTTATCAAGTGCAGCCATAGCTGTTGCGGGACCTGTTTTGCGGAAAGTTTTTTTATAAACGGAATCGGCAAATTTTACGCGATTGGCAATTGGAACCTGTCGTAACTGGTCAAAAACATGGGCAGAGATTTGCACCTTGCCCTGCGGCAAACCTTTGGCGGTGATATAACAGCAAATAAAAAGCAGGGCAAAACCCGTTTTTGCCGCTAACAGGGCAAAGGCATTAAGGGTGCTGAACTTTCTTTTAATTGCTGACACAACTACGCAAAAATGAAAGACGTTTAGCCAATGCTACTTATTATTGCAATTACAGGATAGATATAGGCCGGTATTAAATATTAAATAGTGTTATAAGGCGTATATAAAAGTACATATCATCATCCATATTTAAAATATTTTTTAATATTAAATTATAGGCTGTTGATTATGGCGTTTATCTCATCGGTATTATATACCGGGTTTGCCCCGCGTTTGCTGGTTACAAAAGCGCCTATGGCACAGGCTTTGGTCAGTACCTGCTGCATGGGGTGTTTAGCTAAAATCCCTGCAATAAAGGTGGCCAAAAAGGCATCGCCCGCACCTACGGTATCCACAACATCTATCTTAAAGCCGGGGTGCTCATAAAAATCGTGGTCGTGCCAAATAATGGCACCGTTTTCGCCGCGGGTTACGCAAATAGTTTTGGCGTGGTATTTTGCATAAAACTCTAATATCATATCCTTTAAACCGCTGTTGCTGCCGCCAATAAGTAAAGCGGCTTCTTCCTCGTTCATTTTTACTACGGTGGCACGTGCGGCCAGCGTTTCAATAGTTGCAAGGGTATAATGCGGCGGGCGCAGGTTTACGTCAAATATGCGCAAGGCCTTGGTTTCGTCTAATAAATTAAGCAGGGTTCGGCGTGTGTTTTCGGTACGGCAGGCAAGGCTGCCGAATACTATAGCAGTGGCATCAACTGCGGCCTGTGTAAGTGCGGCATCAGCCTGCATGTTGTCCCACGATACCGGCTGCGGGATAATATAGGTGGCCTGGCTATTGGCATCCAGTTGCACGGTAACCTCGCAGGTGGGCAGCGTTTCATCACGCTGTATAATAGGCGAATACAAGCCATTATCCTTCAAAAAACCAATCAGCTCATCGCCCGATGCATCCATGCCTGCCCTGCTGGCAAATGCAACATTTACATTTTGCTGCACCAGGTGGCGGGCAACGTTCATCGGCGCGCCGCCGGCCTTTTTTTCATCGCCAAAGGCATCCCATAAAACCTCGCCAAAACACAGTACTTTTTTGCTCATAGTTGCGGGTAAATATAGCCGTTGGTTTTGGGGATTGGCCTATTTTATAATTTTTTTCTTTTTATTAAATTGGTAAATGTATTCATCGTATAAAATCAATGTTAATTACAGGTATATTTATAAACCAATATGTATGTAAAGCGTTAAGTAAATTATAACACCCTAAATTATTAGATCATGAAAACCTATCTCGTGCCTATTGATTTTTCCAAGGCTTCCGTCCATGCCGCGCAATTTACCGCAGCATTGAGCCACCAAACCGATGTTGAGCACATTGTTTTGTTAAACGCTTACTATGTTACGGTATATGAAACCACGTTGCCTAACTCAGATATGGTAATGGTTAGTAACGAAGATGTAGAAGCCAACGCCGCCGAACGCATACGCAACCTTGAACACCTGAAAAAACAACTGGAAAGCCAGGTAAGGCCGGGGGTTGAAATAAGCACGCACCTTAACAGCACACACCTGGTACGCGCTGTGGTTGAGAATGTTGCCGCCAAAAATGCCGACCTGGTAATTATAGGCAGCACAGGAAACAGCAGCCACAACGATTATAAAATTGGCAGCCATGTGATTGATATATCAAAAAACTGCCCGGTACCGGTGATCATCGTACCGCCAGATTACGCCTTTGAACACATCAGCCGCATAGTGGTAGCCTGCGATTTTAACAAGGTGAAGGAAAACGTACCATTAGAAGGTTTGAAAAAATTACTGAGCAAAAAGAAACTGGAACTACTGGTAGTAAACGTTGACGACAGCGGCAAACACAACAGCGGAGACGCTGAACGTGCTGCCGAAGAAACTGCATTGCATGCTATGCTAAAGCCCTTCCACCCAAAATATGCATACATTAACAAAAAAAAATCATAAACGGTATTCTTGATTTTGCCGAGCACAACGATGCCCAACTGGTAATAGCCCTGCCGCATAAATACAGCTTTTTACGATCGTTGCTACACACCAGCATATCGGTACAGCTAGCCAAAACATCGGCGGTACCGGT
>CAIWRU010000033.1 GCA_903915155.1 uncultured Mucilaginibacter sp. | reverse complement strand
CGATTGCTTCGTACCTCGCAATGACAATTTGTTTGTTCTTACTTATCTTGCACAACCGTACTTTCGGTCAAATCAAGCAAAAAACGCCTTACTTCGCCCGGGTTTCTCAAGTAAAATTTGGCTGCCGATATATTACTACCCACTTTTATAGTAATAGCCGAATCGGGCAAGGCTTTAAATATATCCTCATCTGTATAATCGTCGCCAAAGGCTATAATAAAGTCGTAGTCGTTCTTATCAACTAATAAAGCAGCTGCTTTGCCTTTATTAACTTCCATGTTTTTTATTTCCAGTACTTTATCGCCCGGTAAAAGCTGCAGGCCTTTATCACTTGCCAAATACTTCAGGTTATTGGCCAGTTCATTTGCCCTCAGCTCCCCCAGCCCTTTTTGCGCCTTCCGGTAATGCCATACCAGCGAATATGTTTTTTCCTCAATAAATGACCCCGGTGTACGGTCGACATAAGTTTCCAGCAAAGGGTAAATATCCTGTTTCCAGGCATCAGACAAGCCCGATATTTTATGCCAGCTGGTGTTTTGTTGCCTGAACCAGGCACCATGTTCGGCAATAAGGTAAATATTTTTATTGCCGAACCATTCACTCAAATTTTCGTGTTTACGGCCACTTATCAATACTACATGGTTTGCAGGGTCTTCTGTTAACAGGCTTAATAGTTCGTAAAGCTGTTTATCAGGTTCCGCCTGCGCAATGTTGGGCTTAAAATCAACCAATGTGCCGTCATAATCTAAAAATATAATCCGATTCTTGGTTTTGGCGTACCTGTTGATAATGGATTGCCCGGTCGTGCCGCTTACATGCCTGGTTTGCATGGAGCGCTGCAACTGTTTTACTTCTTTCAGGCGCTCCATAAATATTTTCACCCAATGTGCTATGTTGAACTTACTTACATTTTGGCGCATTTGCGTCATTCGTTCGCGCTGCTCGGCAAGCGGCATTTTTATAGCCTGTATAATTGACCGGCATATTTCGCCAATGTTATTCGGGTTTACTATTATAGCATCAATTAATTTTTTAGATGCTCCCGCCATCTCGCTTAATATCAGTACGCCGTCGTTATTTACCCGGCTGGCTACATATTCTTTGCTCACCAGGTTCATCCCATCACGCATGGGCGTAACCAGGCAAACGTCAGCCGAATAATATAGCGCCGAAAGCATCTCGATCGGGAAAGACCTGTAGTAATAATGCACCGGGCTCCAGTCCATTGTGCGGTACAAGGCATTTATACTCCCGGCCTTTTTATCAATCTGATCGTGTAAATGCACATACTGGGGCACGTTCTCGCGCGATGGTACCACGATCATGTACAGGTTTATTTTGCCAATGTACTCCGGATGCAGTTTTAACAATAATTCAAAAGCTTCAAGGCGTTGCAATATCCCCTTGCTATAATCAAGCCTGTCAATAGATAAGATCAGCTTGGTATCTTTAAAAGCTTCCTTTATTTGATTTACCTGCTCAATAACTTCCTGAGTTAGCGGTAAACTTCCATATTTTTTATCGTCTATCCCCATTGGGAACGATTCAACCACGATCGACCTGTCATTAGCAGTAATAATATTGGATGATGATGTTACAGGTAAAATACGGGTAACGGTACTTAAAAAGTGCCGCACATCGTCAAAAGTGTGGAAACCAAGCAGGTCAGCACCAAGCATTCCTTCCAGCAATTCGCTGCGCCAGGGTATCAGCCTGAACATTTCATTCGATGGAAACGGGATATGAAGGAAAAAACCAATGGAAACATCGGGCATCACTTCCCTTACAAGGGCCGGTAGCAGCAATAGCTGATAATCGTGTATCCAGATGGTATCGCCAGCTTTTGCAACCTTCAATATCTCGTCACAAAATTTCTGGTTTACTTCACGGTAATGATCCCAGTTCGATTGCTTGTAACTGGCATAAGTTGAAGCATAATAATGAAATACGGGCCAAAGTACCTCGTTTGAAAAACCTTCGTAATATTCACTTATTTCCTGTTGCGATAAAAAAACAGGCATCAGGCTTATTTCCTTTAGCTTTTCAGTAATGGCGGATTTATCCTCATCGCTGTTTACTTCGATGCCGGGCCACCCTATCCATACGTTATTATGCTGTTTATATATCGATCCTAAACCTGTAGCAAGGCCACCTTCACTGGGCGATAATTGGTATTCACCATCGGCTTGGGTAATTTTTACAGGCAGGCGATTAGATACAATTATTGTTTTTGGCATTATAGTAGATGTTTACTAATAAATGCCTGCAAGCCCATTTTGTTTTGAAAATAGCGGTTTTTAGAGGTATTCGACCATTTAGTGGCTGATTTCCATCAAAATAAATTCCATCAATAAACCGACATGAAAACAAAAAAGCCACCCGTATAAACAGGTGGCTCGTAGGTCAGTTAAAAGTTTTTGAGATTATTTTACAGTCTGGAAGTAAAATACATCAGCTGAAGGAGTAACCCTTACTAAAACTTCTGCATCACTTTTTTTCAGATCAACAAAGTAAACTGTCTGATCAAAGTTGCTGTTTGTGTCGTTGGTTTGAAGTTTAATAACTTCACCAACATTATAGCCTGCATATTTGTCAGCTATTGTTTTTTGTGCTTTTGCAGCAATGGCGCTGTAGGCAACGTTTTGGGTTACACCAAGGTATTCGCCTTGTAAGTTGTAAAATGCAGTTTTCTTAACGTTGTCTTGTGTAAAAGTTGCTTTCTGGGTGTTATCAGTTATTGTCCAGGTAACATCTTTTGCATCGTCAAATGTCGACTCAAACTCGTTTCTTACACTGTAAGCTACTGTTACAGTTTTTTCTAACTTTTTACCTTCTACTTTAGCAAATGCGCTGGTGCCTAAAAGGCCGATTGTTGCGATGGTGATGAATATCTTTTTCATGTTGTTTTAAATTTTAAATCCATAACAAAAGTAAGGTATTATTATCAATTATATCAATAAAATTAACCTTTTATGATTATTTGATAATCCAAGGCCTTTTTTTGAACAAAATTTAAATTTTTTCAATCTACTTAGTGTATATTTTACAATATGTCAAAGAATTCAATCGCTTGATTGGTTTTGCTAAATCGTTCTATTTAACTATTTAAAACTTTATTAACATTAAAATCATCCGTTATCGGCAAATCCTGGGTATAAAGTCATGCCACCATCCATAAAAATAGTGGTGCCTGTAATATAATCCGCTTCGTCAGACGCCAGCCATGCTGCCAATTTGCCAATATCATCGGGTTCGCCAATGCGGTTATAGGGTATCAGGGTTAATAAACTTTGCAATGCTTCGGGTGTACTCCACGCTGCCTGGTTAATATGGGTTTGTATAGCGCCAGGCCCTATCGATACCACCCTTATCTTATGCGGAGCCAGTTCCTGTGCCATGCTTTTCATCAGCATCATAACGCCGCCCTTGCTGCTGGCATAGTTCACATGCCCGCCCCAGGGGATGACTTCATGTACGCTGCTCATGCAGATGATCTTCCCGGCGGCTTTGCTCCTGCCCTCAACCACACCGCGACGAATAAACTCCCGTGCCGCCTCGCGCGAGCATAAAAATTGCCCTGTAAGGTTTATGCCGATAACCGTGTTCCATTGCTCAATGGTCATATCCACAAATTTCGAATCGCGCTGTAGGCCGGCATTATTTACCAGTATATCAATTGTGCCGTATTGTTTGTAGGTTTCGGCGAACATAGCCTGCACATCGGCCTCGTTGCTTACATCGGCATGTATGGCATAAGCCTCGCCACCCTGGGCCTTGATGTTATCAACCACGCCCTGTGCTACTTCATGCGCATCAACGTGATTAATAACAACCTTAGCGCCCGCGTTTGCCAATGCAAAAGCCACGCCTTCGCCTATTCCGCTATCCGCGCCCGTAACCAGGGCAACCTGTCCTTGTAATGTTTGTATGGGGTTCATATGGGGTAAATGTTTTACCTGTTAAGATAAGAAATAGAATTGAAGGGAAGATTTAGTTTTGATTATTTAATTGAAAATTATGTTTAAATATGTGATCTAAAACTGATCATCAATGGCAGCACTATTTCATTTTGTTTTTGAATTGTTGAAGATTGCACTATTAAGTTCGCTTTACGGCTTGGGCATATTAATACTGGCATTATTAATAGAGAAAATAACAAAAGCAGATCATATAAACAATCTCCTGAAAAGTAAATTCAAATTCTGGAAAACATCATTTAAGATCATCTATGTTTCATTATTCATATTTATGTTCACTTATTGGGGCGATCATGGACTTGGTGACGACTCTTATTTGCCAATAGGACATTTTCAGGTCGTGTATCAATCTGATGAATATGATTATTTGGAAGATAAACATGGAACACAATTGAACATAAGAAATTTCACGTATGATGCTAGTAATTTATATGCAGAAGCAAACCAGGATATGTTTGGT
>CAIWRU010000032.1 GCA_903915155.1 uncultured Mucilaginibacter sp. | reverse complement strand
ATAATATCTTTTACTTTGGATTTTATCCGAACTGATGCAATTAGCTTCACAGCAAAGTGATAGTTCACGTTTCCAATGCACATCCATATTGCTCCATTTTTTATTAAACCCTTCCACTTCGGGCAGGAAAAACCATGTTCCGCTCCTCCTCGTTAAGGACATGTTTTCGCGGAGACATCCCGGCATCCCGAAAAGTTTGGAGTACGGAGGCCGAAGCCTCCCCAACTCTCATGGTTAGTGGGGTTGACGGATTAAGACCATATTTCTTCTGAATTGCTGCTATTTGCACGGCAGAAACCGTTGTATCCCCCTTTTGTGCAAGAACATGGCCAGTAATGTTCACCAGGCAGAAGATCAGCAAAATGAAGCTAATGTTGCATTGACGGAACGAAAGGGTTTTAGTTTTAATATTGTTAATGGACATAGTCAATTGCTGATTACGGCGTTAATTTTGTATACGTTTCAAGAGATCTTTAGTAACGGATTCAGACTATTGGTCTAGCAGAGATATTATAAGGTAACGCCGACGACAGTAAAACATGTTAGTTTTTAATAGTCCGTATAAAAGATACGCTCTTTATTTACTATCAATTGAATTGCTTGTTCTGACAATGGTGCTTTAAATATCTTTACGTTACCCAAACGCCCGTGGAAAATCCTTTCAGATGGAAATTCCTCATTACGCCCTAAGGTCCACCTGTTACCTACAGAAAGATTTGCGGATTCATTCATCAAAGTAGTTCCGGCTAATGCGCCATCAATATAAACATAAAGCGATTTACCTGCGCAAACCCCGGCGATATGGTGCCAGTGCTGACGCCAATATTTGGGCAGATTAACGGTACAATCTCCCCTTCCCCAGCCACCTGCAAAAAAGGTGAGCGTTTCACCGTCGGTTACCTGTAAAACATTAGTATCCCCTTGCGTAAATATATCAGTCAGGCCATTTTCTTTTTCTGTTGGATATACCCAGGTCATCATGGTAATTGTTTCGCCGGTAATCTTTAAACTTGCCGCATCCGGCATTTCTAAAAAGCAGTTTTCACCAAATAACAACTTGCCGGTATAGGTCTTTGTATGATCTGCATCGATCGGCATAATATGCCCGTTATTTTTAAATCCTGACTTATCTTCAATTAAATTATTCTTTATATTTTCTCCAATTTGCAAATCCAGTAAAAGCGACGATGTATCGTCCTCGTACACTTTGTAAACAAACCTGGTATTTTGCACCTTTACCTGCTGAAAACCATTTTTACGAACTAGAAAATCATGCCTGATCTCTTTTTTCTCTCCAGGATATAATGACACCGTATCTATAAAAGTAACCGAATCATTAATAATCACTGGGACAGCACAAACATGTTTTAAACCACCGAAATTTTGAACTGTATAATTGATTTGCTGATGCTGATTCATTCTGATCATCGGTTTTGCAGTTAGCGCATTTATTCGGCAAGGCTGAGCAATAGGTATTTTTGGGCTGATCACACTTACAATAATTGGTTCCGAACCGGGAATATTCAATATAGATTTGCCCAATGGATACAAGCGACATAGTATAGAATCATTGGCCAGTTGTCCCGAAGCTACGAAGCTGTTTTTGTGGCCATAGCTTTTACCGTTAACCAGTAAATTTACCGTCTTTACACCTAAACTTCCTTTATTAGTTATTGAGTAATGGATATAAAAAGGTTGATCCGGGTTAACTGTATTCACCGAGGCCTTGCAATTAAAGATTTTGAATATAGCCGGTGATTTAGTTTCTGAAAGCTCCAGCGGGTTTCTCTCCGCAGGCCATTTGCCAGGCTTATTACCCATGCTGAATGTCATACACCCACCCTTCACCAATACCGAATGCGGTATGACCAATTGTCTCCAGGCGTTACCATTAATATTTATTGATTGCACAAAAGCCGCTTTCGCCGAAGAATTTTTACTGTTGATGATTAACGTCTTCCCCTTCGCCAAATGTAGCGTTACCGATTGAAACAAAGGCGAGCCTACAGCATATAATGGCCTGCCGGGGCATACCGGGAAAATCCCAAGCGCACTGAAAACATACCAGCTTGAAATTGAACCCAGATCATCATTACCCGGCAAACCACCGGGAGTATTGCTAAATCGATCAATCATGATCCGCCTGCACCATTTTTGAGTCAGCCATGGCTTGCCGGCCTGGTTAAATAAATAGGGCAAATGAAATACTGTTTCGTTATCAAACAAAATAACCTGGTTAGAAAGCGCCGAATCTAGCCTCGCAGCAAATTGATCATTACCCCCTAACAAATTAATCAGGTCTTTGGTATTATGGGGAACAAAGTAAGTATAAACCCATTGATCGCCTTCTTTATAGCCTGACATCCCCGGATTAAGCTTAAATTCATTGTTATTACGGGGTAAAAGGAAAAGTTTTTCAGGGTTTAATAGATTTCGGTAATTATAACTTCGTTCAATCAAAGCGTGGTAATCCGTTATGTTTTGAATTACTTTTTCGGAATACTGAGCAAGCGCCCAGTCGTCATAAGCATATTCAACCGTTCTTGTCACAGACTCTGAGCTGGTAAAAGGCACATAACCAATTTGATGGTAAATTCCCAGATCCTTCTGCACAAAAGGCGGTTCAACAATATTACTTTTCATAGCTTTATAAGCAAGTTCTTTATCGAAATTGGTTATCCCTTTGAAGTAACTGTCTACTATGATCGGGATAGCATGGTTACCGGTCATCGATTCAGTAGGAAGATGACCGGTTTGCTTATAAACATCCAGGATAGAGAAAATAATATCTTTCTCTTTATCCGGATAAAGCAGTGTAAGCATCGGATTAAGAGACCTAAAAGTATCCCACGGAGAAAAGCCGCCATACTGGTCGTGACTGCTTTTTTTGTGTAGCTTTCCATCTGCTCCGGTGTAACGCCCATCAGCATCATCAATAACCCAGGGTATTAGCAGGGAATGATAAAGGGCTGTATAAAATATTGTTTTATTTTGTTCATTGCCATCGGTTACATTGATAACCGAAAGCTTTTTTGTCCATTCGTGCTGGGTTCGTTTGCTAATCTGGTCAAAACTGGAAATACCTATTTCCTGGTCTATATTATTTTGTGCCCCGGCAAAATTTACAGAAGACGTACTTATTTTCAGATTAATGATTTTTCTATGCCTGGCAGTATTTTTAAAAGTGAATAACCAACCACTGTTTACTTTTTTCACATCGTTATAATCTTCACTAAAATTAATCACTGTATTAGCATGGGAAAAATGCAATACTCTTTTTGTTTTCAGGTTAATTTCGCCTGCATCACCTATAAGTATTTGCGGCGTATTACCAGGATCAAAAGTAAAGCGGAATATACCCGCACGAACAGTGGTAGTAGCCTCGGCTACGGTGCGGTCGTCATCAAAAACAACCTTATAATAGCCGGGATAAGCCTTTTCGTTTTTGTGAGAAAAATGTCTGCCGTAATTACCCGCCTCCAAATCAGCAGCAATATTAACAGGCATTACCTGGAATTGTCCCGCTGAGCCCCCCGGGAAGCCGCTGAAATGCAGAAAACAACTAAAATAATAAATGACACTATCTGTATAATCATATCCCCTGCTGCCGTTCACCCTTGTTTCCGGGCTTAATTGGATAGCCCCCGAAGGTGCTACTGCACCGGGATAGGTGCCGCCCTCATTACCCCATGTGGTAAGCACATTACTTTTAGCGGTCCCGATGAATGGGTTTACATAATGAAGATGTTTACTAAGCTGAGCAAATCCTTCAGGATTTAATCCCAGCAATAACGCTGCTATTATTAAAAAAACTTGGGCAAATGATCTTCCAGGCATCTTATATTTTGATATAAATCTTCTTTTTATCTAGCGCATAAGCTACTAACCAGCAAAGCAGCATATAACAAACCGCAAATACCAAAGTACCTAAAGGGCCTGGAAATAAGGGCTGATAGAATACATTGTTTATCCAGTCATAAAAGCTGAGTTGTGGTCGGACCCATATCAGTTGTATAGTAGTTAATAATAATTCTGAAAGCAGGTAGATAGCAAGTGGGTTACGGCCAAAAACGAGAAAAAATTTGGTGCTCCATTTTATATTTTCTATTTCAATAAGATAAACCAGTAAGCCTAAAATAGCGCAATCGATACCGATAGTTAATAATGTGAAGGAGCTTGTCCATAGTTTTTTAGCTATTGGAAAGAACTGGCCGATAAATAAAGCTGTGACGATAAGCAAGCCACCCCATATGAACAGTTTGGCTACCGATTCATAGTTTTTACCTTTCCGCTGGATGAAAGATCCGGCAAGGAAACCGGCTATTACGTTGACTATACCCGTTGCCGTACTTAACAACCCCTCAGGATCAAAAGCTATCGGGCCTCCTTTATCATGATATAAATGATCATTTCCCATTATCAATTTATCCAAATGGGTACCGGCATTACCCAGCATCGTAAATTCATTACCAGGCTCGCCAAATAAGAGTAAAAAAGCCCAATAGCCGACTAAAAGTAGGATAGAAATAATTATCGCCGCTTTTTTTGAACAGTAATGTACTATTAATGCCCCAAAGAAATAACAAAGGGCAATACGCTGTAATACACCCATTATACGGGTATGAGATAGCGGATTGAATGCCCAGGTATTATCAAAGCGATGAAAAAACGGGAACCAGTACATTAAATACCCCAATAAGAATATGATTAACGTCCGCTTAGATATTTTGCCTATAAATGCCGCATCGGTTTCAAATTTTTTTTTAGAAAAACTAAGCGCATTGCCAACAGCAAATAGAAAAGATGGGAATACCAGGTCTGTGGGAGTAAAACCAAACCATGGTGCATGGTCCAAAGGGGTCCACACATCAGCACCTGAGCCGGGAGCATTAACAATGATCATAAAACATATCGTCATCCCTCGGAATACGTCAAGGGCAGTAAATCTTTCGGAGGTTATACCCATATTATCAATTCGTATTTATAGTAAAAGTTGTTTTGTTCCTTCCTGCAGCCGGTTCGGCTATCACAGCTACCTCCACAGGTATTTCCCCATCTTCTTCGTATATCAAAAGTTCATTTAACCCGGCTTTCAGCCAGCATTCGGGGACGTATAACCCTGGAGCAGCAATTTTTTCAGGGTAGCGGCCTAAATTATGCCCGTTAACCCATATAGAGCCATGCCCCATGTTTTTAGGGTCGACCCGCCAGATTAGGGTCTGTTGATGCCCCTTTGAAATTTTAAAGGTGGACCGATAAAAGCAAGGCCCATCATTTTTATTTTTTAAGGGCTGCCAGCCTGTTAAATGATGGATATTACCTGGTCCACCTTTCATTGCCCAACCAGCTATAGCCGGTGCATCCCCTACGGTGTTCATTCTAACGGGTTGATCGATGCCTCCTTCATTTGAATAATTTTCTACAAACACGCTCAGCTTTACCGGACCATTTAGTATCTCCTGGTCGGTAACATTCACATCAAAAGGTTCATTCCAGCCATCATGATGGCTAACCTGCTTATCATTAATAAATACGGTTGCGTTTTCATCAACACTTTTAAATGAAAGCGTTAATTTTGAGGTTCCCAGGGGTAATTTTTCGATCATAGTTTGAAACCAACCATAGCCTTCTCTTGCATAAAAAGCATCTGCCCCGATTTTGTATTTTTTGTAAACTGCAGTATCAAATTTTGGCGGACCCAATTTCAAATCATCCTTTTTATCTGCTTTAACAAAATACCAATTAGCCAATTCGCAGATAAAAGGGCCTCCTTTTTTGATTAATGCTTTACCATAAATGCCTTTGTCATCCACATTATCGATAGGCCCAAGGTAAGCAGCCAGTTTATCTCTCCCATCATGTGCTGTAAATATGGCTAAGCTATGAATACCTTTTTTAAAATTGAGCGATACTTCGCCGGCATCAAGCTTCCAGGCAGTAATGAATTTGCCATCTATAAACGCCCGCCCCCTGCCATTGCCTTTTACCTGTATAGTATATTTACCTGGTGTTGCTATATTGATCTTTGTTTTATACCACGCATCTGCAGTAACATCACCGTCCGCACCCATTTGTACTGGTATTTGACTATACAACCAGTTTCCGGTATTCGGGTTTACCAAAACATTCATAGTCCCACTTTTTTGTTTCCATTGCGTTAAAGTGAGTTTTGCCGGTTGTTTGTTTGCTGCGCTATTACTATTCCCCAAAAGATAGGATTTCTGATCTTTATAAAACCGTATCTTTCCTTCATCATTTGCCAATAGTGGAGTTTCTGTTTCAACTTTAATAGTGTGGTTGTTAGCTGATATATTTCCTACATAATCTGCACCACTTATAATGTAGTTATTATCTGTTATCCAGGTTTTGTCTGTTCCGGCACGGCTCATCGCCAAAATCCTGACCTGATCATCCCCGATACTGAACGTATATTCCTGCGGTTTATCACCTGCCCCCATTCCCTCGTCCAGGTCAATTTTGTCACCATTTATTTTGAAACCAGCTGATTTTATTGAAACTGCAATGTTAGTTGAGAAATGCAAAGACAACGGCATTCCTTTTTCAGCATCTAAGATTATTGTCGTGATTTTCCCCTGCTTTACTATTGCAAAAATGCGGGTATAGGCCCAATCGAGCATGGTTTTGGAATTGATCCGAAAGTTGTGTACCAGCGGAAATAGCTCACCGGGAGCTAAAGTAAAAGAATTATCTGTACCCGAAATTTTGGTTTTTACTTCTTTTGATCCGGGATTGTCTATAAATACAATATCTCCTGCGGGGCTTGAGCGTACAGATAGATGTAAAGCGGTATCCGTGATCATTTGGCTATATGCCGCAGTTGCATCCTTACTGTTTTCCAATACATCCTGAAAACTGCGGGCAAACCAGGCTGCTCGTTTAAAGGTATAATATAGCGGTCTTAAATCACCGGCCTGCCCTATTGCAGCACCATAATCATAAGAGGCCGCATCCTCGTCATTATTGGTATATCCAAAGTTGGAGCCGCCATGCACCATATAGTAATTGTAACCGTTGCCGCCGTGGGCTATAATTTTCCAGGTGCGCCTGTCATATAAAGCCGCATCTCCCGGTTTAGCGCCATATTGTGAATACCATACGCTCCAAAATTCGGTGGACAACCAGGGGTTAGGCCTATTAGGATCATCCAATTTGTCATCCCCTGCCGGGTCACTGGAATGGTGCAAGCCGCTGAAAAAATACGGAACCTTTAAGCCCATATTTAAAGCCTTGGTTTGTAAATGCTTAAAATAGCCGTCGGGCATAATGGTTCCCCAGCCATTTGGATGCTCGTTTTCCAACTGCACCAGCATAACACAACCGCCATTATTAATTTGATGGCTGAATACAACAGGCAACAGTTTATCAAAAAAACGATCTACATATTGTTCAAATAGATTGTTATCCTCGCGTACGTGCAACCCTTTTTTAAACTTAAGCCATACCGGGTAACCTCCATTGTCCCATTCGGCGCAATAGTAAGGGCCTACCCTCACAATAGCATACATACCCAGGTTTTTTACTATAGTCAAAAATGCGCCAAGGTCATGGTCGCCTGTAAAATCAAATTTCCCTTCCTGCGGTTCGTGAAAGTTCCATAGGGTGTAAATTTCCACGCAATTAAACCCGGCTCTTTTTATGCGCAATAGCCTGTCGTACCAAAGCTGGTGTGGTATCCTTGCATATTCCAGCCCGGCTGAGGCAATAAAAGTGCGCTTGCCATTGATCAAAAATCCTTTACTGTCAAAATCGATATAGGGTTTGGCAACTTCAGCTGCCGGGAAAATGTGATCATTGCTGGTTTGGCCATCAACAACCGTAGCTGAATAAGCTGAAATTAAAATGGCTGTAATAAACGAATAGAAAAATTTATTCATTGGTTGCATTCTATAATCCCTAATAAGACTGTTGAATTAAGCTATTATACTTTTCAAAAAGCTGGTTTGAGATTTCTACCGCATCGCCTTTGGTAATAGCCGCATAGGCGTTATCATGCGTATTTACCCAGCGCCATTCCCAGTCCTTCACATCGCTATCAAATGCTTTTTCATCAAAAGCAGCCCCTGTAGCCATCGCTTTATCCATCTGCTTAAAATATAAAACCCAGCGTTGTTTATAATATCCTTTTATTAATCCGGCCCATTGCCTGTTCGAATATTCGCTCAGGCCGCTTTCCTTATCACCCCAAAGGGTCACGATGTCGCGTGCGTTAAATTCATACAGGTTCTTTTCCTGTTCCGTTATACCGTTGGCGCGCGCTTCATTTATCCATTTGCCTAATAAAAAATCCTTACGGGTATTAAGCAATGCATCCATATCATCCATCAACTGTAAAAATTCAGTGCTGTATTGCTTAAAATGCGTCTTATCGTTATTTTTATAAGCTACCGTTATGTTTTGCTGCAGGGGCAATGCATAGTTTGCCAATACCTGCCGCGTTACGTCAACCAGGTCATATTGATAGCCGTCACTTTGTTTTAAACTGTCTTTGGCCTGCACCAGTAAGCCCCAGGCTTTTACCAGTTCCTTCGGATCATAGTCCAGGTGGGTTAATACCCTTTCAATATTTTTTTTTAACGTAGGCCTGGCTACAATGATCGATTCAGGGCCGCCTTCTGTGAGTCCGCCGCTATAAACTGTATTAAGTAATATATGCCAGGCCTCGTTGGCTGAGCTATTTTTTTTTCCATAACGCCTGTGCGCATAATCTTTTACCCAGGCATCGGCATCAATGGGGGTATCGCGCCAAACATTTTCAAGCATTAGCGCAAACAGGGCGGGGTTTTGCTCAATACCTTCTGGTGTGAGCCCTATGCCCATCATTTTTTTTGATTCGGGATCATGCAGGGCGATGGCAGGGTCAGCAGCTACATGGCGCATCCGGCCAAACAGGCTAATATTACCACCGAAATTTTGCAGCATGCTCCAGATCCAGGGTTTACCGTAGTAGGCTTCCGTACGGTTCCATACCGGGTGTGCATCACTATAAAGATCTAAAACAATCATTTGCTTATCAGGCACCGCGTTTAACAATGCCTTAATTTGCTGTGGCTGCCAAAACTTGTTATTGTAATGAAACATCCAGCCCTGCATCACCCAAACTGCTTTCGGATCAGCCGCTGCCATGGAGTTGAATACTTTCTTACTCATCCCATCCAAATAGGTGGAATCGTTGGTGGGCGGTATATTCTCATTAAAAGTATCGGCGGAATACAAATGATCGGAACCAAATTCTTTTGTTTGGGCTTCGATGTAGCTTTTACCGATAGCCTCAAACATCGGGTCATCCGGGTCAAGTATATATACATCCGGGAAACCGGCATCCCAATTAGTCTTTTTTACTTTCGCCTGCGGAAATTTATCCTTAAAGGATGGTGGCACATGGCCTGTAAATGAAGACAGGACAGGCGTCATCCCAAATGAGCGCTCACGTTCCAGTATCTTCTTTTGCAATACCCTGTGGGCATCCATCCAGTGCTGCGGCAGCGGGCCTCCCCATGCATCAATATTGCCCATCCAAAACCAGGAAAAATAAGCAGGGCCACTGAAAAAAGCTTCCAATTGCTGACCGTTGAAGCCCATTTTTTTATAAACATCCTGCCATATCGCTTCTTCGCCGGTAATAGCCAGCGGCATATTTATACCGTTTAGCGCCATCCAGTCAATTTCTTTTTGCCAGCGTTCCCAATCCCACCATGACATGGAATAATTAAACGTACAATAATTGAGATAATAGCGGTATTGGTATGGCGTAACCTTGTGTACTTTTTGTTTTACGACGGGCAGATCAACTGGTAGGTTTAAGTTGGTACCATTCCAACCGATATCGCAAAAACAATAATTTTTGAGATAGTAATTTAAGGCCGATGCTATCGATAAACCGTTATTTCCACGTAATATGATCTTGTTATCTTTCCCATCCACTTCAAAAGTATCTTTTCCGTTTTCCTGCGGAATAGTTTCCACCAGGAATGAACCCGACCGGCCGGGAATTACCCGATCGATAAAAGCAAACGATGTTTTTGGATCAACTTGTGCTTTTGAACAGAAACTTAGCAGCGTGCCAAAGAAAATAAACAGATATCTCTTCATGTATAATGTAAATACTATAATCCTATATGATAATATGGGATGTTTGTAACACGTAAAATTGAATATATATAACAAAATGCATAAATGATGTTGTTAGATTTTCAACAACATTATTTATGCACTATCAGAATTTCAAGCAATGATTATAACTTCACCGTTGCGGGTAAATATTTAGCGATCAGGTCCTCATAATAAGGTTTTAGCTCTGATACCACCGGCTGGACAGGGCTTTTGGAGTAAAGATCATACGGGTTAAACTTATCCACCCATTTAAACATTTCCTGGTCATGCGCATTGAGTAAATGATCATAAGCATGCTCCCGGTGCTGTGAATAGAACGAGTGGTAACGGATCATATATAAAGCCGGTTCCGGAAGATAATCCTTGGTTAATTGGTACAAATACTCATCATGCCCCCACGACATTTGTACGTTATCTAAACCGCATTGATGTGTATAAACACCGTATTTAGTATTAAAGCGCTCATCCCGGCTATCGGGGTTATCCGCAAAAAGCTCGGGATAAACGATACTATTTGAAAACTGGCAGCCTACCGGGAATGAATCGCCAACCACATTCCACTGCGGTTCACCAAACAGGCAAAGTACTTTACCAAGGTCATGTATAAAACCCGTAAGCACAAACCAGTCTGGGTAACCGTCAGTACGGATAGCTTCAGCGGTTTGGAGCAAATGCTGCAATTGATCAAGATTGAGATCCGGGTCGGACTCATCGATCAACTGATTAAGATAGTCCATCGCCGACCACCAGGGCATTTCCATTTTATCAAACTTTAAAAAATTAGCTTTTTTAGCCAATACGTTTTCATAGGTTTGATATTTATGATTGAGCCGGTAAAACTCCCGCACCCTCGTTATTTCGGGGTCATCATAATTCCGAAACTCCGATTTATCTTTTGCAGGTTGACCCGGTTCCGGGTATCTTTTAAGCACATCATCATCCCATTCCTCGAGTGATGCCAATGGCGAATTTTCATCTAAATTTTGCTTTTTCATCAGTGTAATGCTAAATATTAACCTCCTTCTTGGAAAAAAATTAATGGGCTCCTTACGGATCACCCATTAATTCATCAATCAGTCGTCCAATCAAAAATAGATTCCCTTAATAATTGGGGTTCTGTTTAATTACGCCTTTACTTTCGTCAATAATTTCTTGTGGGATAGGCACATAATAATTCTTGGGCCTCTGGAATTTTCTTGCCGGAATTATTACAGCACCATTATAGGGAGCCAACGGTGAGGCTGTTTTCGGTTTGCCCACGATGGTGTCAAGATTAACTAGCTTATCTTTGTCCCATCTGAGCAAATCTTGCCAGCGGACATTTTCGCCCCCGAGCTCAACCCTTTTTTCGTGGATAAGCTGCGGCATGCCTGCTCCTGCAATTGGGCTAAGGCCAGCCCTTAGCCTTACTGCGTTTATTTCAGCATCCCCAGCACCAGCACCGCTCTGCCTGATTTTTGCTTCAGCCACAATCAGATAGACTTCCGCCGATCTCAAAAGCGGCTGTTTCAGGTCAGTATTAAGATTGCCGTCGCCGCTTGGCATAAAGGCTGTATATTTTTTTATATAATACCCCGTAGTGGACATGCTTGGGAGCATCCGGCCAGTGGACTGGCCCGCCCTTCCTGTGAACATTTGCACGGCGTCATTCGGAGAAATAGGTACCAAAGTAGTTTGATATGGAATTGAGTCCCCTACCGCCAATACAGTGGCCGATTTTCGCGGATCGCCCTTTTCAAATTCATCCACGAAATTTTCGGTCGGGTGGTGAAAACCCCATCCGTTCCATGGTCTTGGCGAAAAATAGATGGCCATAGGAGAATAAGGTGCCCCGGAAATTTCCTGATTTTCATTCCAGACAGCGAATAACAATTCTGTACTGTTGGTTTGCTGCGGGCCAGGTGTAAAATTGTCCGTATAATTGGGCGACAACGCATAATTTGGGTCTAAAGTAACCGCAGTACCGTACTTAATTGCATTTTGAAAATTATCTTCAAATAAGTAAAGCTTAGCCAACAAGCCTTCAGCGGCGCCTTTGCTAACCCGGCCATTGTCTGCCGCGTCATATGTTTCTGGCAATAAGCTAACAGCCTTTAAAAGGTCCGATTCAACCAGGGCCTGCACCTGGGCAACGGTAGACTTAGGAACATTATAGGCACCCGTCAGTACGTTATTTTCGGTGATCAACGGTACTTCGCCATATAACTGGCTCAATATAAAATAGGCGTGCGCCCGCAAAAAATATGCCTCACCTAAGGAACGGTCACGGATGGCCTGGTCCATCACCGGAACCTTTGGAATATAAATAATCGCGTTATTTGCCCGCTCGATCTGTTCGTAAGCGAAAGGCCAGGTGTAATATATTACCTGCAGCGTGGGATCGGCATTTAAGTTCCCTACCGATTTAAAGTCGGGGTGGTCACCGGCCACATAAATATCATCCGACTGATCGTCGTACGTATATATGGCGTGCCCTACCCAGTCTTCTGTATAAAGAATATTATAAATTCCCGCGATGCCAGCAAGGACATCACTTTGATTGCGCCAGTAGGTAGCGGTAGTATAGGATCCCGTTGGCTTTTGATCAAGCGGCTTTTTTATACAACTCGCTATTAAAACCATGCTAAGGCATAATAGGCTCAATATTTTGTATCTTTTTGAATTCATGTCTATTTTTTTAAAAAATTAAAAATTGGCTGTCGCTCCTATTGTTATGTTCCTTGCACTCGGATATTGGGCCACATCAACCCCCCTTTGCAGGTTTCCGTCTGTATATCCTAATTCCGGCGTGTATCCTTTATAGCCTGTAAACATTAGGACGTTATAGGAATTTACGTACAAACGTATATCCGGCAATTGAATGCCTGCCACACTCTTCTTCACGAAAGTATAGCCCAACGAAACACTTTTTAAAGATAAATAGGCACCGTTTTCCACCCACAAATCTGAAGAACGATAATTGTTATTCAAGTTGGTATTGGTAAGCCTTGGAATAGTATTGCTTGTTCCGGCGCCATGCCATCTTCCTAATTGTTCCGCGTACCAGTTAAAGACCTCAGTTCCATCTAAACCTGCAAGGCGGTCGGCATTGTATAATTTAAACCCTGTTGCTCCAGCGAAATTAAAGGAGAAATCAAAGTTTTTATAAGATAGCGAACCATGAAAGCCGTAAACAAATTTGGGATTGGGGTTCCCCAGATTAACCCGGTCTTTATCATCAATAACTCCATCGCCATTTACATCCAAAAAACGTACATCCCCTGGTTTAATATTAGCTTTATTTGGATCATTCCTAATGTTGGGATCATCGTTAATTTGTTGCTGGGTTTGATACAAACCACCAGTTTTAAATCCATAGAACGATGCAATGGACTGACCTTCGTACGTACGTGAAATGTCCACATTTTCTCTTCCATACGGCGTAGATCCCAGGTATCCGGCTGAACCATAGAGTTTAGTTACTTTGTTGGCTTGAAAAGATCCGTTTGCTCCAAAAGCATATTTCAGTTTTCCCTCTGCGGCGTTATTCGAATAATTTAGTTCTATTTCAACACCGTGATTGTTCATATTACCAACGTTAACATCTGCCACCGTAATATTCCCGGAATCATCCGGCAAATTTCTTTGTGCTCCGTAGGTTTCAACAATCGAATACGGAATAAGCATATGCGTGGTATTCTTATTATAATAGGTAACAGAGCCATTAAGATGGTTTTGTAACGCCGCAAATTCTAACGAAATATTTGTCTCGCTTGCCGCCTCCCAGGTTATATTGGGGTTGGCCAAGGAGTTTACAAAAGCGCCATTTTGCACGGTAGCATTGGTACCGAAAGCATATCCGTTATTGCTGCCATACCCGATGCCGCTCAAATACTGAAAGGGACCAACATTTTGGTTCCCTAATTCACCCCATCCACCGGTAAGTTTTAAAGAATTGAAAATATTTTTCATACCCTGACCATAAAAACTCTCGTCCGAAATTCTCCAACCTGCGGAGAATGCAGGAAAATAGCCCCATTGCTTACCTGGTGCAAAAATACTCGAACCGTCAGCACGCATGGTAGCGGTTAACAAATATTTTTTGTCGTAATCGTAATTTGCCCTGACAAAATAGGACTGCAATCCAGTGGTTCCATAATTGTAGCCATTATTGTTCGCGCTGCTTCCTAAACCTAATACACGCTGACTGGGATCAGTATCTGCGAACCCCGTTCTTGAGGCAGTGACAGCATTACCCTTATTTAATTGCGCCGAATAACCACCGGTAACGGTAATTTCCTGCACGTTATTAAAAATTTTATTGTAGGTCAGGTAATATTCTTCTAAAAATTGAGAGCTTGATGAGTACCCCTGATTAAGTGAAGAAACGCTGGGCCCCCTGGTTTGTTCAGGTGTGGCAACCTGAAAATTGTAATAATCGGCAAAGTTACCATCATACCCATAATTAGCTTTTAACTTCAAACCTTTTAAAATCTCCAATTCAGCATAACCATTGGCTACAATCCTGTTATTGCGGTTGTATTGATCAGCTAGTTTGGCTGTTTCAACAGGGTTGTTGATATCGCCTAGTTGATTATCTGCCTGTGAACTGCCCCATGACCCGTCCGGATTTCTAACTGGTATCGCAGGATTGAAACGGATGGCGCTCCAAAGCAAACCAGTTTGACTTGACCTGGTATCCACACCGTTTGTATTTGTATTAGAGTAAAATACATTTTCACCTACTTTGAATTTTGAGGTAATTTTGTGGTCTGAATTAATCCTAAAATTATAGCGCGTAAAAATAGAGCCTGGGATCATCCCTGTCTCGTTGTAGTAATTACTGGATATACTGTATATGGAATTCGCACTGCCACCGTTTAATGAGATGTCGGCATTTTGAACGTGCCCTGTGCCGATTAGGGCACGTTGCCAATCCGTTCTTTGCACGGAGTAATAAGGGTTGCTCCAAATTGTAGGCGGATTCAGGCCATCGTTAGTGTACGATTCAATTTTGAGTTGTGCAAGTTCCGGCGCAGTAAGCATGTTCAGGAATTTGACCGGTGAATTTTGCCCCTCATAGAGATTAACGCTGGCTTTTAGTTTTTGATTGTAATTGCCTTTTTTGGTTGTAATTAGGATAACGCCGTTTGCAGCCCTTGAGCCATAAATGGCCGATGCAGAAGCATCCTTTAAAACTTCAATAGAAGCAATATCGTTCGTATTCACATCGTTCAGCCCTCCTGACGGAACCCCGTCAATTACAATAAAGGGGTCCGCGTCATTTACTGTACCAGTTCCTCTTACGCGTATGCTCGGCAAACTGCCTGGCGAGCCATCGCTTCTTACGATATCAACGCCTGCAGCCCTTCCCTGCAAGGCATCAGCCGGATTACTTACCGGAAGATTTTGTATATCGGTCCCTTTGATGCTCACTATCGATCCGGTAACATCCCTTTTTGCCTGCGAGCCATAACCCACCACGACTACGTCATTCAGAGCACCGATAGAGCTTTCAACTACGATAGTTATATTATCGAGTGTTGCATCACCAACAACTATGTGCTGTTGGCTGGGTTTCATACCGATGAAAGAAATCCCCAGATCATATTCACCGGGAGGAACGGTGAGTTGAAACCTTCCCGTTGCGTCAGTAACCGTAACAAGTCTCAGTTTTTTAATCTGGACTGTGGCACCCGGAATGGGTTGTTTGTTTTCATCAATGACAATACCCTTAATCAGGGTTCCCTGTGCCATCGAATAAGATTTATTTAGAGTTGATGATACACGTCTTACCGCGCCCCAGGACGTGTGAACGTTTAACATCGTCATTGCGGCAAAAAGCAAAGTAAGTGCGGCTGGCTTCAACAAAAATCTTTGACAGGGTCTTATTGTTGTAAAGCATTTTTGAGATAAAATTTGAATCATAGAATTTAGTTTTGTTTCAAAAGTTTGTTAATAATTAGGTTAGTTAGCATGTTGTAGGTGTTTATTGAGAGTCTTTTTCATAATAGCATTTGGTTTTATTTTAGTTATTTCTTTTCAAAACTTGTATTTCTTCATTGTTTTTGGCGGCAATCAGCCAATAATGACCGGCCGGGCCGTTTACCTTAATCAGGTTCCTTACATCTCCGCTTATATTTAACCCGGTTTCATTATATTCCAGCGCTGAGAAAACGCCTTTATCATTTCTTTTTAAAACGGATCCTATGCCTGCATCCAAAGGCCCGAACTGAACCCGAAAAGGATAAAAATTACCGGCTAAAATGATGTCACTGGAGCTACTTCCATATAAATCGTCAATGACAATACCGTTAACCGTACTACTTTGCACCGACTTGGGTAATTTTTCTATCTTCATTTTACGGTTTCCTAAATTTTTCAACATCACAGATTCAAGTAAGTTGATCTTTACCGTCTTAGCGCTATCCAATTGTTCTTTGGAAAACATATCAGCTAACTGTGCGTCGGCGAAATCCGCATAACGCGAAAATTTCTTTTGCAGCCAAGGCATCTGATCCAGTAATTCGTCCCGGCTGTAATAAGGGTAACTTTTACCTTGAATGTAATAACATAAAACGGGCTGCATTGAGCCATCGCAATTGAAATCAGCACATGTAACTGTAATTGGTTCCTTAACTGAAGCTTTGAATTGGGTATTCAAGCCAAGATTCCCGACAATAAAATCGATGTTCCCATTCTTGTTTAAATCAACAGCGTTAATCCTTGTCCACCAGCCATTGCTTTCTGACAAGCCGTATTCTTTTGTTTTGTCAACAAGTACCCCTTTATGGTTCTCAAAAACAGTGATTGGCATAAACTGGCCAACTACAACGAGGTCCGGCCAGCCGTCTCTATTCAAATCAACCCACACGGCATCAGTGACCATTCCCGGTTTATTCAGGACAGGGTCTTTTTGCCGCTGGTCTAACTCGAATTTTATTTTACCGGGCCGGCTTATGTTCTTTAAAATATAGCTCGAAGGTGCCAGGGGGAAAACTCCAGGCTTAAACCGGCCACCGATAAAGAGATCGGGTTTCCCATCGTGGTCGATATCAGCGGCCCTGGCGCAGCTACCGCTAATGGTTTCCCTGGGCAACGCATTTAACACCTCCTTAAAATTTCCCTTGCCGTCATTTTCAAATATTCTGTCCTGGTAGTTAGCACTTCCATCCGGATATTCGGCTCCGCCGCTTACAAGGTATAAATCCATATCGCCATCGCCATCGGCATCAAAAAACAAAGCATCGGAATTAAACAACAACTTATTGTCGTTCCATGGCTGTGATGGAGCAAGTATAAAATGTCCATCTTTTGTTTGAAGATAAAGTTTGCTGGCATGGCCAACACCGGCGCCAATAAAAACATCTTCCAGCCCATCACCGTTAACATCAGCTTTTGCTATACAAGGCCCCATTTTAGATATCTGGTAAGGCAGTAACGGAGAAATTTTAAAATCGACAAATTCGGAGGCCGTATCGGTGAAAGAAATCCCCGCTGTTTTAGTTACATCAGTAAATAATGGTTTTATTTTATTAATGCCTGGTTCAGGTCCGATCGGGTGGGGAACAGCTTTTTTTTGCTCGACCACTAATAGCCGGTTTGCTTTAATATTTCTAAGGTCCGATATTTCACCTGTTGGCCATACTACTTTAATGGTTTGTACTATACTATCTTTTCCTATACCAAAATGCATAACCGGGTCAACAGAAGATTGAAAACCCCGGTTAAAATATTGCTCTTGAAATTGACTTCCACTCCTGGTCGTCACATACACCTTTGAACCTATACCAGAAGTATTTTTGTTTGAGCCTTTTAACTGTACTCGTAAATAATGGGGCTTATCCTTTCTTTCAGACGTATTATTTTTATAAATTGTAGCAACGTCATTTAATTGATTAATCACTAAATCCAAATCGCCGTCGTTGTCTAAATCGGCGTAAACCGCTCCATTGCTTATGCCTAATTTGGTAAGTCCCCAATTCGAGGTCACATTGGTGAATGTTAAATCACGATTATTTTTGAATAAATAATTGGAAAGTTTGGTTGTTGGCATCTTTTGAATAAGTTCCCATAATTCTCCCTTGTCCTGTTTTTCCTTTACATATTCAGCAGAATACCCGGAAGTATATTTAACAAAGTCAAGGTTGGTCATGTCTTTTTGAATGCCATTAGAAATGAACAGATCTTTCCAACCGTCATTGTCAAAATCGGCGAAAAGGGGTGCCCAACTCCAATCGGTATTTGAAACGCCAGCCATTTGGCCAATTTCGGATAGTACAGGCGTCCCGTCCGCATTATTGCCGTTATTTAATTGCAATGAGTTTCTCATTAATTGTTTGTGAAACCCATGATCAACCAGCAACTGAAATTTGTCATAGTTATCCGGCCCGCGTAATAGTTTCTGGCGATGGTTATCTTCGGGTAACATATCCAGTTCAACTAAATCGGGTTTCGCATCATTATTAAAATCGGCGATATCACTGCCCATGGCGAACTCAGAAATATGCTTCGTTGCTTTTGTCAATACTTCCCTAAAGGTGCCATCATGATTGTTGAGGTATAGAAAGTCGCGTTCATCGTAATCATTTGTAACGTAAATATCCGGCCAACCGTCACCGTTTATATCACTTATCGACGCACTCAAGCTGAAATTAAGTCCACTTCCGTCTATGCCGGCTTGTTTACTTATATCAGTAAAATGACCGTTGTCGTTTCTGTACAGTCTGTTGCCGTATTTCGAATTTCTTGTTTTCCGGAGCTTTTCAGTGTTAAAAAATGGGTTATAAAATTTGTCGGCATGATTAATCATCAGCATATCCAAATCGCCGTCGTTATCCATGTCAAAAAAAACAACTGAAGTTGTGAAAGTACCCGGTGCATCCAACCCGTATTCCTTAGCCATTTCTTTGAAGTGGGGAACACCATTTTTATCCGGCCCCTGGTTAATATATAGTTCATTTGAGCGATTTAAACTATCCCCCGGCCCTGAATAGCAAACATAAATATCCATGAGGCCGTCTCCGTTTACATCCGCCATGACTACACCTGTTTTCCATTTTTTCCTGCCGGCCACTCCCGCTTTATCAGTTACATCTTCAAACTTTAAATTACCTTTATTGAGGTATAATTTATTAGGCGTCATATTACCGGTGAAAAATATATCTGGCAACCCATCATTGTTAAGATCCCCTACAGCAACGCCTCCTCCATTATATAGATATTCGTAAGTAAGAATGTTCTGGTCTTTAGTTTCCACGATGTCATTTCTGAAATTAACATTCGAGTAAGAGGCTGAAATTTCTGTAAATAAAGTATCAGGCTTATGAGTACACGACACCAGCACCAAACAATAAAGACCAAAAAATATTTGTAGTATTATTCTCATTACATATCTATACTTGTTGATGGCTAGATCATTTGCAGCTACGATAAGAGCATTTATTAAACCCTTCTCATTTTTTGGATTACCAATCTAATATAAATTTAACGTTTGTAATTTTTCGTTT
>CAIWRU010000031.1 GCA_903915155.1 uncultured Mucilaginibacter sp. | reverse complement strand
TGGGTAACAGCTGTTTTGAATAATCAAATTTCTCTTTTCCGTACAGCCATAAACTCAGTAAATAATTTTTCCCGAAATTACCCAATGCGAAAGCGAATACATCCCGCTCTCGGTTTGTAAAACCTGCAATGGTAGTATCAGTTATTGGCAGGTTATCTAACTTAGTTATACGTGGTTTTTCTATTTCAGTAGCCGTTCCGTTGGTATTTAAAAACGAAATGCTTTCCTGGTTACGTTTTTTGATCCATCCATAGTAATCGTTTTTATAATCATTGCCATAACGTTTATCCACAACTGAAACCCGGTACAGCGTATCGTAATCTTTCATATTATAAAATGAAAGGCTGTCCATTAATCGCATTTTGTGTTGATAAGTTTGCTCATCTATACTCTGTGCATGGGTATTGCAAAACGCAATTGTCAACAAAAAAAGAAGTGTAATGCACCACGATTTAGGTAAAGGCATATTGTTACGATTTAGGTTATGGCTTAACTCTATCAAATAACGTGTTATAAATCAATATATTTTCAGCAAACAGCAGTTTTCCATACAATCAAGAGCCTTCGACCAATGTCCAGCCCCACCTCAATCTTGGCTCTCACACAAGTCCACCAACACCCCATTCACCCCCTTCGGGTGCACAAAACAAACCAGCTTATTATCCGCCCCTTGTTTAGGTTCCTCATTCAGCAACACAAACCCCTCGCCTTTCAGCCGCGCCATTAGCATACACCTACCATCAATGTAAACCCTTCCTTTTTATTAATCCCCCGGTGGTATCTTCAATACTTTGCTGAACTATAAATGCCCTCGGGTCAATATTTAATATTTCCTGTTTCAGCGTGGGAATTTCCAACCGTGTAGCTACGGTAAAAATAATATCGCGGGGGTCATTAGCCATTCCATCAACGCCGTAGCCGTTTTTACCCTGGTAAATAGTTACACCACGGCCCAATTGCTCAATAATTACTTTTCTTATCTCTTCGCTTTTAACCGAAACCACGGTTATACCGGTATACTGGTCGATCCCATTTAAAATAAAATCTATCATTTTTGATGCGGCCAGGTAAGTAAGTATAGAATACAAAGCCGACTCCACCCCTAAAAAAAACGCGGCTGATGCAAATATCACCACGTTTAGCAACAGTATTACATCATTTACTTTTAGTAACTGAAATTTTTTGCTCACCAGCAGCGCGGCTATCTCAGTACCATCAAGCACAGCCCCGCCTCTTATGGCCAAGCCGATACCCACCCCAATAAAAAAGCCGCCGAACACAGCAGTGAGTAATTTATCGGGCGTAACATCAGGAAAATGAACGAACGCCAAACACAACGAAAAACATAGTATAGCCAGTGCGCTTTTAACAGCGAACGAAACACCCAGGCGTTTATAACCAATAAAAATAAAGGGAATATTAATGATAAAAATGAGTATGGATATAGGCAAACCCGTTATACCGGCCAGCAACATGGAAATACCGGTAACCCCGCCATCAATAAATTTGCTCGATAACAGGAAACCCTTTAAGCCCATAGCAGCAGACAATATGCCCAATAATACCAATACCAGGTTTTTGAGTTCCCTTTTGATCTTCATATTTCAAATATAGGCTATTTAGCCTGTGGTCGGTGTTTTCCACCGCACCACTAAACCAAACTCTCACACAACTCCACCAAAACCCCATTCACTCCCTTCGGATGCACAAAACAAACCAGTTTATTATCTGCCCCTTGCTTCGGTTCGTCGTTCAGCAATACAAAACCCTCGCCTTTCAACCGCGCCATCTCTACCCTTATATCCTTCACCTCGAAAGCAATATGGTGCACACCCTCGCCGCGTTTGGCAATAAATTTGGCTATCGGGCTATCGTCGTTCAAAGCCTCTAACAGCTCTATCTTATTCGGCCCGCATTGCAAAAAGGCCGTTTTAACGCTTTCCGAGGCTACATCCTCTGTTTTATAGATGGGTGTGCCCAGCAGCTTTTCATATATGTTGCCCGCCTGCGCAATGCTGTTTACGGCTATGCCAATGTGTTCAATTTTATCCATTCCCAAATATTGCAAATTAATGACTGCATACATCTTTTTAGGCTTGTTTTGAATGATTTTAAATAAAAATAATATATATCTTTGTATGTTTAATTAAAAGATATGAATATCCCGGTTTATTTAGATAATAACGCTACCACTCCAATGGACCCCAGCGTTCTGGAAGCCATGCTGCCTTACTTTGTCGAAAAGTTTGGTAACGCGGCCAGCCGTAACCATCCGTTCGGTTGGGTAGCCGAAGAAGCCGTCGACTATGCCCGCGAACAAGTGGCTAAGCTGATCGGCGCAAGCGAGAAAGAGATCATTTTTACATCGGGCGCTACCGAATCAGACAACCTGGCTATAAAAGGTGTGTTTGAAATGTACCACGAAAAAGGTAACCACATCATCACCACCGTTACCGAGCATAAAGCAGTGCTTGATGCCTGCAAACACGTTGAGAAATTAGGTGGTAAAGTAACTTACCTGCCAGTTAAAGAAGATGGTTTAGTAGACCTTGCCGAACTGGAAGCCGCGATGACCCCTGAAACAATTTTAGTTTCGATCATGTATGGCAACAACGAGATCGGTGTAGTTCAACCTGTAAAAGAAATTTCGGCCATTGCCCACAAACATGGCGCATTATTCATGACTGATGCCGTACAGGCAGTTGGTAAAATACCTGTCGACGTAAATGCCGATGGTATCGACCTGCTGGCGTTATCGGCCCATAAAATATACGGCCCTAAAGGCGTTGGCGCTTTATACGTTCGCCGTAAAGGACCACGTGTTAAAGTTACTGCCCAAATGGACGGCGGCGGCCACGAGCGCGGCATGCGCAGCGGTACATTAAACGTACCCGGCATTGTTGGCTTAGGCAAAGCCTGCGAACTTTGTATGCAGGAAATGGAAAGCGAAGCCATACGTTTATCAGCTTTACGCGATAAACTACAGGCAGAACTAACCGTGCTTGAAGAAAGCTACGTAAACGGTAACCAGGAACATCGCCTGCCACATGTGGCCAATATCAGCTTTAAATATGTAGAAGGCGAAGGCTTAATGATGGCTATGAAAGATTTGGCTGTATCGTCAGGTTCGGCTTGTACATCGGCCTCGCTGGAACCATCGTATGTATTAAAAAGCTTAGGTTTGAGCGACGATTTGGCACACTCTTCGATACGTTTTGGCTTAGGTAGGTTTACCACCGAAGAAGAAGTAGATTACGCGATAGAAGTAACCAAAAAATCAGTTACCCACCTGCGCGAACTATCACCACTTTGGGAAATGTTTAAAGAAGGAATCGACCTCGACTCAATTGAGTGGGCGGAACATTAAGCCCCCCAGCCCCCTAAAGGGGGAGCGTATTGAGGATATTTGAGGATTAAAATAATAATATAAATAACACCTCTTATTCCCCCTTTAGGGGGTTAGGGGGCTAAATATAAAAACCATGGCTTATTCAGAAAAAGTAATCGATCACTATACTAACCCCCGCAATGTTGGCACTTTAGACAAAGCCAGCCACAAAGTAGGTACAGGTTTAGTTGGTGCCCCTGAGTGCGGCGACGTTATGCGCCTGCAGATACAGGTTGATGACAACAATGTAATAACCGATGCCAAGTTCAAAACTTTCGGCTGCGGTTCGGCAATCGCCTCATCATCATTAGCTACCGAATGGCTTAAAGGCAAAAGCATCGACGATGCCATGAAGATCGACAACATGGATATTGTTGAAGAACTTGCCCTTCCGCCGGTAAAAATACACTGCTCGGTATTAGCCGAAGACGCTATAAAAGCAGCAATTAATGACTACCGCGTTAAAAACGGCCTTGAGGCTATAGTAAGCGAAAAGGTACATCATTAATTAGATATGAGATGTTAGATGTGAGATTTGAGACCCTCGCATTTGGCATAATTGTGTACTGATTTGAGTTTGATTATTGAGAGAAATCTCAAATCTCAAATCTCAAATCTCAAATCTCAAATCTCAAATCTCAAAAATGGTAACAGTAACTGATAAAGCAAAAGATAAAGTAGCACACCTGATGCAGGATGCAGGGCTCGATGAGTCGTACTTCCTTAGGGTGTCTGTGCAGGGTGGTGGTTGCTCGGGGTTATCGTATAACCTTGATTTTGATAACGAAATAAAAAAAGGCGACCAGTTTTTCGAGGATAAAGGCGTACGCATGGCTTTGGACATGAAATCCTTCCTCTACCTCGCCGGTACCGAGCTGGATTTTTCCGATGGATTAAACGGTAAAGGTTTCAATTTCCACAACCCCAATGCATCCCGCACCTGCGGCTGCGGCGAGAGTTTTTCGGTATAATTTTATTGGATTACACCGATTATTTTTTGATTACACCGATCTTATAAAGCATACTATTAACTTCCGAAGTTTTGTAAACTTCGGAAGTTAATTTTTTTCTAATACTCACTGCATTTCCAACTAATCTTTTAACGTTTGGGTGTTCCCGCTTACCAGCGGGCGGGCTTTATATTCATACGCTGCAAGGGATTAGCCCAATGTCATTAAGTTAAGAAAGATGTGCTCCTACTATGCTCCGTAGGAGCAATATATTGGTAGCAAATATTAATTATCCCATTCTGCGTGCCATAGGTACGCAACATAGCGGGGTTCCGTACCTACGGCACGGTATTTATTTCGATTTATTTTTCTACCAATATATAACCCCTACGGGGTTTGCACCCTTAACTTAATGACATTGGGCATTAGCCGCTGCCCCCACTTAGTCTACCCCTCGCCGGTAATCCATTTCCTAACACAAACACATCCCATTTCCCCATTGTCTGTGTCCTCACAGACAATCCTCCTAATTTGACAATTTCCGCTATCCATCAATCTTCCAAAAAAAAAATTATTACCCACAGGCAACCACATCTATAATTGTAACCGTAATGTTACAAAAGAATAAATCAATATACCATTATGAAAACATTTTCAACACAATTATTAGCTATTGTACTTGTAGCAAGCACATTAGTTACAGCCTGCAAAAAAAGCAACAACACAGCTTCCAAATCAGCCACGCAAGCATCTTTTGGGCTGAAGGCGGATAATGCTATTACCCCGCTAACATTAGCGGCACCGGGCTCGCAGGCACTGGCAAGCATAGGTTCCGTAGCAAGCAGCATTACATTTACATCGGCCATCGCCAACATCACCGCCTTTAAATTTGAGGCAAAAAAAGGCAACACCGAGATCGAGATCACCTCTAAAAACCTTACTAACGTCGACTTGTTTAACCCAACACCAACCTTTATAAGTACATTGATCGACACAGGCACCTACAAAGAGATAGAGATAAAAGCATTGCTAACCAAATCATCCGGTGCCAACATCCCTTTAACACTAAAAGGCACATTTACCGATGCAGGCGGAAATGTCACTCCTATCGAATTTGATTTTAACGATGACGCCTATATCAAAGCTGAAGTAAAAAACGTAACTTTTACATCAGCACGTACCCTGGCGACAACCATAACCCTGCATTTAAATAAACTACTCGCATCGGTTACCGCCGCCGAAATTAACGCAGCCACACTCACCGGTGGCGTACTCGTTATTAGTCACGATTCAAATACAAACATTTACGCCAAGATTGTAGCTAACCTGGCCAATAGCGGCGACACCGACGGTTTTGAGGACCACGGCAATAACGATAACCACGGCGACCACGGCAGCGATGGCTAACAAATAATATTACCACCTATGAAAAACACCAAAAGAGGCTCCTTCGCGGAAGCCTCTTTTTTTTTATCCTCCATTGCCTGTGTCCCCACAGACAATTACCTGACCGATCAGTGTAATCCCATCTTCAAAAAATCGGTGTAATCATTTACAAAAAATATTAGATTTGTTTTCATTAAACACCCGATTAATCCCTAATGACCACTATTTCCACTGCTATAAATACGGTACCGAAATTCATTCGCAATGTTGTAGCCAACATCCACCCCGAAACACATACGTTCTTAAAGCACAAAGTTGGCAACGAGTGGATTGATATATCCTACAAACAGGCCCTCGATAAGATCGATGCCGTTTCGGCATGGTTCCTCAGCATCGGCATACAAAAAGGCGACCGCCTGGGCCTCATCATCGAAAACGGCCCCGACTACGTATATTACGACCAGGCCCTGCAGCAAATAGGCGCGGTAAATACTTCCATCTACCCCACCTTAAGCGAGGCCGAAATTGAGTATATTATTAACGATTCAGGTTTAAGAACACTCATTGTCGGCAATCCTTTTCTATTGCGCAAGGTTGCCAAAATAGCCAATAACTGCCCCGAGCTTATCCGCATCATTCCCGCTTTTGATGAATATGAAAAAAACCTCGGCAAAAACAAGCTGAACGCAGGTGTTATCAGCTTTAAGGATTTGATAGACGAAGGTTTTCGCTTGGTAAATCAATACAGCTCAGCCATTATCTCCGCCCGTGAGGCTATATTACCGTCCGATCTTTCATGTTTAATATATACATCGGGCACCACAGGCACACCCAAAGGCGTAATGCTTACCCACCACAACCTTTGCGAAAATGTGCGCGTAAGCCTCATCCAGATACCTGTAATTGAACCCACCGACCTGTTCCTGTCGTTCCTGCCGCTGTCGCACGTGTTCGAACGCACGGCTACCTACCATATATGCCTTGCTGCCGGCTGCCAGATAGCCTTCGCGCAAAGCCTCGACCTGTTGGCCCGCAACATGGGCGAGGTGCGACCTACAGTAATGAACTGCGTACCACGATTATTGGAGCGCATCCATGATAAAGCCATAAAAAGCGGCACCGAAGCAGGTGGCATGAAATCGAAAATATTCTTGTGGGCATTGAAGATCGGCAGGCAATACCGCGAGGTAAATGAAGCAGGCAAGAAACCTGGCTTGATATTAACACAGCAATTTAAACTGGCCGACAAGCTGGTATTCAGCAAAATAAAAGAGAAAACCGGCGGTCGTTTAAAGTTCATGATCTCGGGCGGCGGCGCGCTGCCAAAAAACATCGGCGAGTTTTTTGGTGACCTCGGTATAAAGATTTTAGAAGGCTTTGGGTTGACAGAAACCTCGCCCGTAATGGCCGTAACCGAATACGACCGCCAGGTATATGGCACCGTGGGCCGCATTATCCCCGGCATTGAGGTGGGCATACAAAATGTGGATACCAAAGAGATCTACACCGCCCAAACCTACGAAACCTTTAAACCCGACTATGAATCGCCCGAGGGTGAGATCATCGTGCGCGGGCATTGCGTAATGAAGGGCTACTGGAACAAACCCGAAGAAACCGCCGTGGCTATCGACCCCGAAGACTGGTTCCACACGGGCGACATCGGTCGCTTTTACAAAGGCAACCTGCAAATAACCGACCGTCTTAAAAACATGTTGGTGAACGCCTATGGGAAAAATATATATCCAACTCCGGTTGAGAACACCTACCTAAAAAGCCCCCGCATTGAGGGCGTATTTTTAGTGGGCGATAAACGCGAGTACATTACCGCCATCATCATCCCCGCCCGCGAAACTTTGCAGGAAACATTTAACCTTGACAACGCATTTTTCGAGAAACCCGAGATCTTCATCACCGAAAAAGAAATAACCGACTGGATAGGCCAGGACATACGCCGCCTCGGCAACGAATTAGCCAAGTTTGAGCGCATCAAAAGCTTCAAGGTAAAGCGAACCCCCTTCAGCATGGACGAAGGCGAAATAACCCCCACCATGAAAGCCAAACGCAAAGTGATTGAAAAGAAATACGCCGAGGATATTGATGAGATGTATTTGCAGGAAGCGGAAGCGGATTGAAATTTTTACTCTTACAAACATTAAAGAAGAATTCTTGGGATTTTATGAGCCGACTTCTACAGAGATAAATAAGGCTTGGGAGCAAGGTAAATTTATATTTGATGCAAATGCATTATTAAATCTATATAGATATTCAGATTCGACACGTGAAGATTTTTTGCTTGCTCTAAGTAAACTTCAAGACAATCTATTTATGCCCTATCAAGTAGGTTTAGAGTATCACACAAATAGACTTAATGTAATCGATAATCTATGTAACACATACACTTCACTTGAAGATGCTATTAAAGAAATATTTGAGAAAAATTTAACAAATCAATTAAATCAATATAAAAGACATCCTTCTATTGATATTGAAAATATCATAAAGCTTAAAGACGATTTTTTAGTGAAACTTAAAGACGAATTAGCAAGTAAATTTAAGCAACATCCTGATTTTACCAGTCAAGATGATATTCTAAATCAACTGACAAGCTATTATGAGAAAAAAGTGGGCAAACAATTTTCTAAAGAAGAATTGCAAAAAATATATAACGAGGGTAAAGATCGATATGCGGACAATATTCCCCCAGGTTATCGGGATGCGAAGAATAAAAAAGATAGAGGCGATCAAAACATCTATGGGGACTTAATAATTTGGAAAGAAATTATCGTTTATGCAAAAAAAGAGAAGAAACCAGTTATTTTAATTACAGACGACCGTAAGGATGACTGGTGGACAATTGAAAACGGCAAAACTTTACGTCCAAGGGAGGAATTAATTAAAGAATTTTATGATCTTACAGGAGTAAGGATTTTAATTTATAATGCAGACAACTTTTTGAAATTTGCAAAAGAAAGAAAATTACTAAGCCAAATAAAAGAAACATCCATAAGTGAGATCAAAGAAGTTAGAAAGGCAGATGAAAGCTATCGGCAATGGTCTGATTTAATCAAGTCCATTAATTTAAATATTTCAAATAAACCCAGTGCTCTCGATATGATAAAAGATTGGGAAATATTAAGTAAACCTAATGCTTTTGATTTAATAAGAAATTGGAATGCAGAACAATCAAATAAACCAAATGCTCTCGATATGATAAAAGATTGGGAAATATTAAGTAAACCTAATGCTTTTGATTTAATAATAAATGGGAATGCAGAACAATCAAATAGCCTTTTAGAAGGCCCATCTCATGAACTTCATAAATCTGCAATAGTTAAAAATAAAGATGTTTCTACTTCGCCAAAACAAATTATAAAAAGAAAACGCATTAAGAAACAATGATAGTTTGGATAGTATTTAATAAATAGTCATATAGAACTCCTGCCGCGAGTTTATAACTCGTGGGAGCGCATTGCTTCAGTTTCCAACTGAAACCTAACATAAAAAGTTTAACAATCGCAGCCTGAAAATCCAAAAAATCCGTTTCATCCTGGTTCCCAATGTTAAAAAAAATCCTATCCATCAGCCAATACCATTATCTTAAACAGGAAGAGGACCAATCTTTTACAGATAAAGTCGCCACCCTGTTTAAAGCATATGGTTTTGTATGGTTAGCCATATTATTTATTGCCGCTCCGCTTATCCCTGTAGCAGACAATATTGTAACCCACACACTGCATTTTAAAAGCATTATGGGGCAGGATAAAATATCCATGAAACAAATGCTGCAAAAAACGGGCTATGCTTTTGGGCTGATATACATTTGTTTGCTGGGCCCGCTATTGGAAGAAACTGTATTTCGCTTACCTCTTTCATTTAAAAAAATACATATAGCCATCAGCATGGCTGTCGTAATACTGTTTATGGGAACCTTGTACCCTGCACCAAACACACTAATTTTAAGCCTGCGGATATGTTTAGATGTGGTTAAGTTCGGTATGCCTTTAGCTGCGTTCTTCATCATCAGGAAATTCCTCCCAACCGAGATCAATTTAAGCGATACTGTAAAAAAGTGGCTCATTATCACCTCCATGTGCCTGTTCGGGCTAATGCATGTTGCAAACTATTCGCCCCTGCAATGGCCAATCATCTGGATATATCCTGTATACGTGCTGCCACAATTTCTCATGGGCTGGCTAATGACCTACGTCCGTTTAAAAAACGGCTTTATATGGGGGTTTGCATTGCATTGTTTAATAAATATTACAGGAATGGCGTTTTCTTTTTCATCTATGCAGCAAACTGGTAAAACCAACCCTGCCCATACCATTACAACCCCTTCAAAAAAAGACACCAGTATAAAACACCAATTAAAATAATGTCGCCCGGTAATTTTTTCAGATTAAGCATAAAAAGCAGGGATTTTGGGTTAACACGATTTTTTGTTAAAACATTCATAATCAGTATTTTAACTATAAGCTACCTTGAAATTGTGTTAAGTTATGTTAACCATGCTCCCGCGAGTTTAGAACTCGTGATTGCTCATGGCTTCAGTTTCCAACTGAAACAAAACAGGATGTAAGTTTGCAACCTACATCCTGTAAATCTCAAAAATCCGTTCAATCCTGGTTCCCCTACCAAGGGCACTCTTCACCATCCTCACCCACATCATTACTAAAATACTTCCCGTTAGGCCCATCCGCGCCTATGGTGGCATATTTTACAATGATCTTGGCGGCGTCTTCCACGCTGCCGGGCCCACTGTGATGGTTAAAGTCTGTAGCTGTATAGCCGGGGTCAATCACATTTACTTTAAAAGCCGTATCCTTCAGTTCATAAGCCAAAACCACCGTATAGGCATTTAGCGCAGTTTTTGAAGGTCCGTATGCAGCGGTTTTTACATGATAGAATTTGGAGTATGGGTCACTATGCAGCGTAAGCGAACCAAGCCCCGATGTTACATTCACTATCCTCGGCTCATCAGCTTTCTTCAGCAGGTCGATAAAAGCGTGGGTAACATTGATCACTCCAAAGAAATTGGTATCAAACACTTCGCGTATCACATCAGTTGAAGTACCAATAGCAGTTTGCGGTATACCGCCGGGTATGCCCGCGTTGTTTATCAATACATCCAGCGCATCAAGTTGCTTACGAGCAGCTGCAATAGATTCAACATTAGTTACATCTATCTGTAACACCTCAACGTTCTCCAAACTTTCGGATCTCAATTTGGCAACGGCTTCCTCGCCCTTAGCCACATCACGCGCCCCGAGGTAAACAAAATAGCCTTGTTTTAATAATTGCCGTGCTGTTTCAAAGCCAATGCTTTTGTTGGCTCCTGTTATCAATACTTTTTTCATAGATCTTTCTTTCATGTTTTATTACAACACAAAAGTAGCGCCTATGTTACCGCCGGTACGGCACTCCTAAAGGTTTCAATGGTACATTTCACGGCTGCTTACGCGATATTCGACCGGGGTATGGTTGGTTAGTCTTTTAAAGAACCTGGTAAAGTAAGAAGCATCCTCAAAACCTAAATGAAAAGCGATCTCTTTTATAGATTGCTCATTATGGAAAAGCAAACGTTTGGCTTCCAGTATCAAACGCTCATGAATATGTGCTATGGCCGGTTTGCCGCTTTGTTCCTTCACCACCTCGCTCAAATGCCCTGCGGATATGTTCAGCATATCGGCATAAGCCGCAACCTCGTGCAGCTCTAAATATGATTCCTCAATTTTAGCCAAATATTTTTTCAATAGCACCCTATCAGGCACCTTTTCAGCATTGCTAAATTGCTCGGTATAAAGTCGACTCAAATAAATAACCAGCACCTGCATATAAGCCATCAGCATACCATGCTGCCAGTTATTTTTCGACCGATATTCGGCGTGCATTTTATCCAGCGTATCTTCCACAAACGCTACATCCTGCATGTTTAAATTCAGCTCGTGCCCGTTGTGCGGGTTTTGGATGATGGGTAATTGCTTCAAAAAACTGTTGCCCTCTATCGCCAAAAACTCTTCGGTAAAACCAATAATATACCCGCTGATAGGTTCAGATTCCTCTTTCAAATGCACCTGGTGAGGCACTGTAAAATAAAAAGCATCAGGCTTCAGGGTATATGGTGTCATGTCTATCCAATGCCTGCTGCTGCCCTGCTTTACAAATGCCATAAAGTAATAATCCTTACGGTGCGGCGCCAAAAAATCAGCCTGCATCACACTACTCATGGCGCAATCAACCTTATTTATCCTGAACAGGGAGTTACCAGTCTCCGCATCCGGCTCCAGCGCGTATTTGGGAATTATTGTTTCGGTATCGTAGTAGTACATAAAGCAAAGTTAAGGTTGTAATTTTAATTTATATGAACCTGATAATAAAACGCGAAGCTCGCGTTAGGGATCGCAGCGGATACCGGCCCGTGATTAAGGCCCGTGTAGTATGAGCGGAGAGCCCGCCCGCTTCTATCAGCGGGAACGCCCAAATTAATCATAGACAAGTTAAATCTTAACACTCAACCCTGCTATCCTTTCTCATATCTCAAATCCCACTTCTCATATCTTAAAAAAAAGCTATTTTTGCTCCCTATGAGTATTGCACTATCCGAACAGGAAATTTTACGCCGCGAATCATTACAGGCTTTGCGCAATCTGGGCATCAACCCTTATCCTGCCGAGGCTTTTAACGTTACTGCCTTTGCGCAGGATATTACCGAAAATTTTGAAGCCCATCCCGATACCTACAAGCACGTAACGCTGGCAGGCCGCATCATGACCCGCCGCATTATGGGTAGCGCCTCGTTTGCCGAGCTGCAAGATTCAACCGGCCGCATCCAGATATACCTTAAACGCGATGATATTTGCCCCGGCGAGGATAAAACATTGTACAATACCGTATTCAAAAAACTATTGGACCTGGGTGATTATATAGGTGTAAAAGGCTACGTGTTTCTTACTCAAACGGGTGAAATTTCCGTTCATGTTCAGGAATTGATAGTATTGTCAAAGTCATTAAAACCTCTTCCCGTAGTGCGCAGAGATGATGAGGGGAATGTATTTGATGCTTTTACCGATCCTGAGCAGCGCTACCGCCAGCGTTACGTGGATCTGACCGTTAATCCCGATTTTAAACAAATATTCATCAACCGTTCAAAAGTGATCAGCAGCATGCGCGAATACTTTAACAGCGAGGGATGGATGGAAGTGGAAACCCCCATACTGCAACCTGTACACGGCGGCGCGGCAGCAAGACCGTTTGCTACTCACCATAATACGCTGGATATGCCGCTTTTCCTGCGCATAGCCAACGAGCTTTATTTAAAACGACTGATAGTAGCCGGGTTCGACGGTGTGTATGAGTTTGGCAAGATGTTCCGCAACGAGGGCATGGACCGCACCCACAACCCCGAGTTTACCTCGGTTGAAATATATGTAGCCTACAAGGATTATATATGGATGATGGAAATGGTTGAAAAATGCCTGGAGCATGTGGCCCGCGCGGTACATGGCATCCCGGCAGTGCAATATGGCGCTAATGAGATCAACTTCGCCGGCCCGTATACCAAACTATCCATGTATGATTCTATATTGAAATACACCGGCATCGATGTTTCAGCAATGGATGAAGCCGCTTTGCGCAAAACCTGCGCCGACCTGGGCATTGAAACCAACGAAACCATGGGCAAAGGCAAACTGATAGATGAGATCTTCGGTGCCAAGGTTGAAGCTAATTTAATACAGCCCACCTATATCACTGATTACCCTATTGAGATGACACCGCTTGCCAAAAAGCACCGCAGCAAAGAAGGTTTGGTTGAACGTTTTGAGTTGTTTGTGAATGGAAAGGAAATAGCCAACGCATACTCAGAACTGAACGACCCTATCGACCAGCGCGAACGCTTCGAAGACCAATTGTTATTGGCCGGTCGTGGTGATGATGAAGCGATGGCAATGGATGATGATTTTCTGCGCGCGCTGGAATACGGCATGCCGCCAACATCGGGTCTCGGTATAGGTATCGACCGCCTGGTAATGCTCATGACCAACCAAAGTACCATACAAGAAGTATTGTTCTTCCCCCAGATGCGTCCCGAAAAACGTTCAAAAATAGCCACCCTTGATGATTTTGTAAACATTGGCGTACCACCTGAATGGGTGCCCATACTCAATAAAATGGGCTTCAACACCGTTGAAGAACTAAAAGCCGCCAACCCCAACAAAGTATTCAACGACCTTGGCGGGATGCGCAAAAAACTAAAACTAAATATCGATATGCCGCAAAAAGACGCGGTAATGGCATGGTTTGGAGCTTAGTTAATTAGAGATTAGAGACTGGCGATTAGGCAGTTTACGTTAGGGATCGTAGTGGATACCGGCCCGTGAATAAGGCCCGCGCAGTATGAGCGCAGAGCCCGACCCGAAGGGAACGCCCAAAATAGATATTAACTTACGAAGTTTTAGAAACTTCGTAAGTTTGTTAATAATAACACCTCAACCAACTCACCCATTCACTAAATCACTCATTCACTCATTATTTTCAAATTCCTATTTTAATTCCTAAAACAAATCACTACATTTGCGCTCTTGTTTTTAAAAACAACGAATAGAATAAAACACGATCATGAAAAGAACTTTCCAGCCTTCTCAAAGGAAAAGAAGAAATAAACACGGTTTCCGTGAACGTATGGCATCAGCTAACGGCAGAAGAATTTTAGCTGCTCGCAGGGCTAAAGGCAGAAAAAGATTAACAGTATCTGACGAAGGTAAGCACAAAGCATAGTTTGCTCTAACCTCTTTTATAGGGGCTTGGGCCGGTTTTATGTTTCATTCGGTTCAGTAGCAGCAACTATATATGTATACTTTTAAAAAAGAAGAACGGTTATGTAACAAAAAGCTAATTGACGGGCTTTTTCATAACGGTTCTTCTTTTTTATGTTATCCCTTCAAGGCACAGTGGCTAATGGTTACTGAACCCCAAGCCGCGCCGGTACAAATTCTTATCTCCGTATCAAAAAAACGCTACAAACGCGCCGTCGACCGTAACCTGGTAAAGCGCCGTGTACGCGAGGCATACCGCTTGTGCAAACAGCAGCATTTATATGATGCACTAAGCATCGCCCAAAAAAACATTGTATTTTCGGTAAGCTACATTGGTAAGGAAATTGAACCCTATGCCCTGATGGAAAAAAAAATGCTGAAGCTTTTAAAACAGCTAAGCGAACAGGTAACAGCGTCATGATGTTTATTTACAACATATTTAAAGCCATTATAGGCGGCATTTTTGTTGTGCTGATAAAAATATACCAGTACTTTATATCGCCGCTTACAGGCGCCTCCTGTCGCTACACACCAACTTGTTCGCAATATGGTGTGGAGGCTATAAAAAAGCATGGCGCCTTTAAAGGCGGATGGTTAACCATAAAACGCATTGCCAGTTGCAACCCCTGGGGCGGCCATGGCCACGACCCGGTTCCTTGATAGTCTGAAGTCCTGAGTGTTGAGTCCAGAGTCGCGAGCTTCTGACTTAAGACTCAAGACTTCAGACTTTAGACTATAAAAAAATGATTCTTCAAATAGAAACCGCCACCACCGTATGTTCTGTTGCCCTGGCAAAGGATGGTGAGACCATAGCGTTAAAGCAGGTCGACCAGCGTAATATCCATGCCGAGGTAATAACCGTATTTATTGAAGAATTATTGGTCGAAACCGGCTCACATTATGCCGATATCGATGCCATTGCCGTAAGCTGCGGCCCGGGTTCGTACACCGGCCTGCGTATAGGCATATCAACCGCAAAAGGCTTATGCTTCGCGCTTGATAAGCCGCTAATAGCCATCGAAACTTTAGAAAGCATGGCACAAGGCATTATAGATGATCCGGCACTACTTTCAACTTTCAACGTTCCACCTTCAACGCTCCTGCTTTGCCCCATGATCGATGCCCGCCGCATGGAAGTGTACACCGCCATATTCAACACCAAAGGCGAAAATATAGTGCCAACCGCCGCGGAGATCATTGATGAGCATAGTTTTGCCGATCTGCTAAAAGAAAACCAAATATTATTTTTTGGCGATGGCGCCGAGAAATGCCGCGAAGTATTGGGTAGCAACCCCAACGCACATTTCCTGCCTGGATTTACCAATTCCGCGGCTCATCTTACAAAAAAGGCTGCCGAAAAATTCGCCCAAAAAGATTTTGAAAATGTAGCCTATTTCGAACCCTTCTACCTCAAGGATTTTATAGCCGGTAAAAAAAAGGCGTAGCTTAATTGGCTTTTAGCTGCCCTGCATGCGGGTTAAATATGCTTTGCCAAATCCTTCCTAAAAAGCCCTTATTGTCATCGCCCATAGGTATCACGCTGGCATTCATCGGGTGCTCAATCACATTTCCGAATTTTAGCGAGAAACCGATCGAGAAGTCGCCGCCGCTGAATGAACCATTAGAGCCGGGCTGGCTATTCTTATTTAATTTTTCAGATAAAAGCCCCACGCTTTGTGTGAATTTTTCGCTGCCTATAAAAAACTCGGCATTCGCCGATTTTACCATAAACTGCGCGCCAAAATTAAACAGGTGCATATCATCGTACGACGTAACCAGGCTTAGCGTGAAATTTCTATATGATACCGGGTTCACCATAGCTCCAACAAAATCAGTATAAGCCAGGCTTTTTGATGCAATTAATGTAGGCGAATACCTGAAATCATGTTCGTCATCTATCCAAAACGACTTGTTCACACTTAGCTCCGCTGTTCCACCGAGCGGGGTATTAAATGCGCCGGGTATTTTTGCGGTCGAAGTAAAGGATTTAGTAATAGCATGGTAAACATTATTCTCCCTGTTGCTTGATGAAACGTCGTGTATGGTGGTATCGTTACGGAAGTTATAAAGTTCGGCATTTTTGTTCCAGTGTATAAAACCCATGTTCTTTAAATTGCCTTGTATCACAAAGCCGTCCTGGGTTTTATATTCGGTACCAATACTTACACCCACACCCGGATTGCTGAATGGCAGTGTACTAAAGCCCGCCTTTTGATTGGTACCCCTTAACGCTATTGTTGCACTATTAGCCTCATTATCAAACACAACGCTCGATTGTTTTATATTGATATTTTCATAGCTCATGCCAGTTACCGCCGCCAGTTTCAAACCAAATGAAAACTGTTTGGTTACCTGCTCGCGATAACTGAAGCCGATTTGGTAGTCTGACTGATATTGAACTTTCGAATTAAAAACGTTGGTGTATGAATTCGCCGGGAAGCTGTTAAAGCCATTCAACAATGCGATGGTTTCATCAGTAAATACCCCCCTGCCCGATGCGTTCGATTCAATAAAAAAACCTACTTCCTGGTTGCCATGCAGGCTGGTAAACATTTTCAGCATCACCAAATACGCATCGGCGTTACCGTGCACGTGGTTAAAGCTTGTACCATTGCCAATTTGCAGGGCCGAGTTGTTATATACGTTATTAAAGTACCTGCTTTTAAGTGTTTGCTGCCCGTTGCCGGTTAAAAAAAAGTTTCCATCTATATTCGGAAACAAAAAATTGGAAGCAAATTGCCTGCTTGAGTCGGGAATAAAACTCCGTTGAGCCGGGTTTTCAAACGAGTCGAACAAAGTACCCGTATTGTACTGGGCAAATGACTGTGCGAATATTTTGGAGGTGGCAAATAGCAGGCAGAGAATTAGTAAGTATTTCTTCATATGCAAAGCAGGGTAGATTTACTGTAAGTAGATGTTATTGTACATATTAACGGGCGAAGTAACTTATTATTTTAAATATTATTGTTATAAAAATATCAGCACCTGTTAATCTCCCTCATTAACAGCCGTAGTATCAGTATTGTTGAGCCTCATGCAAAAATTAGTATAAAAGTTTTTATCACTCGCTGCAAGCTGATATGATGCCCCGTAAAAATTCTTCCAGCCGGGGTTATTGCTTTCAAAAGCGCCATAAAAACCGTCATTCATATCGCGCTTAAATATAGGCTGCACGTTTTTAAAATTTATAAAAAATGCCACATTACTCCTTTCTGCCTGCAGGTCATCAAACTGGTTATATTGGTCCATCTTACTTAAAAACTTACGATTAAAATAGGTATCGTAATAGCTGGTCAATTCGTTTTGGCTGGTGGCCAATACCAGGTAATTATCTACTATCATAAAATACGGGTGCTTTAAAATACTAAAGGCATCGCCCAATAAAAAAAACGGGATCTTGTCAAACTTAAACTGGCCTATCTTGTCCGTAACCATATTGCTAATGTTCAACATTAGCGGCGTTAGCTTCGAACCATCCTTAATGGCTATGATAGCATATTTCTCCTGGAAGCGGGTGGTTACTATCGCAAACTCGTTCCCTAAAAGGTTGGTAAACTCTGTGCGTAAACTTATTCCGGCTTCCGCCTTTATTTTTTTAAACAGCGAATCCTCTTCGTGCTGCATCCCCGCCTTAACATGGTACTGGTAAAGGTCTTTAGCAAACTTTGCAGCATCCGACACTGCGAAATTAGTGCTGTATGCCGTTGTTGCCGGGAATATATCCTTCAAATGGTTGACTACCGGCTGCTGACCGGCAAACAGATTTAAATAACTTTCGGGGCGATTGCCTTGCAATGTAGTGGTGCCACTAAACATAAACGCATCGTTCTTATAGTTCAGGCTCAAGGCGGCTTCGGCAGGCAGGCCCTTAAAATTTTTAAATAGGTCGGTATTCTTGTTATTGCTGAACAGTTTCACGAACAAAGGTTCCAATGCCCCATAATTCACATACAAATTAGCCAGCGAGTTTGAATTTTGCTGCTCGGGCAGCAGCACGAATGCCTTTTTTCCCGTGGCTTTGTAGGCGGCGCTTTGCCCCGCCAATTCTTCTGAAAAGCTCCCCGAAAAAACGTTATCTCCCTTATCAACCACGTAAAACCGTTTTTTTATAGCGTTTATGTAGATATTGTACCCTTGCATTCCCCCAATCCGTTCTGCATGTACAATCAGGCCTGTGTGTTGTTGTTTTGCCAACTGTTCCATAACCGATATATCAAAACCCTTGAGCGCCGATATACTCAGCAGCAAAGCCGCATCATTATTTTTTAATGGGTGCAATGAAACGAACAAGCTCTGCCCGTCGAAATACTTATGCAATAAAGAGCTACCCAACAATACGCTGCGCAGGGTATCGATATCGGCCAGGTTATCCTTACCAATTACCGATGTAAGCAGCGTGTTATCGCTAAAAATATCGTAAAAGCTTTTTTCGTTAGTAAACTGGAAAATTACCGGGGCATTATCGGGTATAGCTTCAATTACCCTGCTGGTGTTTGAACCCGGCGGACTAAGATTTTTAAAATAAACCACCGTTATAGCTGCAGTAGCTATCAATAAAATTATAGTGGTGATTACCAGTTTCCTCATTATAGTTTAAACGTTGCAAGTTAGAATTTTACCGGCCATCAATAAACACATTATCCCTGTTTTTATTGGTCACCGTTTTGATGCCAGGACTCGTCCTGATTTAAGGGTAAAAATACTCAACAAAATTCATTTTACCCCTCAATATACACAAGAAGTTGCTCATGAAAAAAACATAAAAAGTATCA